>JBQCCO010000099.1:0-7898 GCA_051962155.1 Leifsonia sp.
TCCCCGGGCGGACAGGAGAAGCGCGACGGCGGCCGCCTGCGCGGGGACCTGGATCAGCACGAACCGACGCAGCGAGGGCAGGAGCACGGCGGGCTGCAGCCGCGCTGCGCTCGGCACGACGAGCATCCACCCGGCGACGAGGTGCAGCGCGTGCACTCCCGCGACGAGACCGAGGAGTCGCGGGGTCACCGTTCCCGGCTCCACGAGCGACGAGAGCAGGAGGATCCCGATCAGCACCCAGGCGGTGAACCAGCGCGGGCGCCACACCGCGACCCCGATGAGCACGGCCGCGATGCCGGTCCACGTGCCCACTGGGATTCCGACCAGCACGAACGGCAGCGCGATCGCAGCGAACAGGGCCCGCACGGCCCAGCCGGGGATCGTGAAGACGCCGAGGACGGGGACGCCGTTCATCGTCGCCGTCCCGCCGCGATCGCGCGGAGGGACGCCTCGCGGCCCGGGGCGTCCTCCCACCGGACGAGCTCCGCTCCCCCGGCCTGCAGCTGCTCCAGCCGGATGCTGCGTGCGAGCTCGACCGTCCGCAGGGCGAGACGGTCGCGCGAGGTCAGCTCCCGCACATCCCGGGCCGGGAGGACGTCGACGGCGATCACCCGGTGGCCCGCAGCGCGCCAGGTGTGCGCGAGGGTCACCGGCTGATCGTCGAGGAACGTCGAGAGCACGAATACGAGTGCCCCGGGCGACAGCCGCGGCGCGCGGACCCGCTGGAACGTCGTCCCGGTCGCCGAGGTCAGCTCGATCGCGCGGAGCACGCGTTCCCGGTGCCGAGCGCCCGCGCGCGGCGGCAGCACGCGCCCGTACTCGCTCAGGTCGTCGAACCCCACCCGGTCTCCCGCCGCGGGGTACGCGGCGGTCAGCGATGCAGCTGCCTCGCGGGCGAGATCCAGCGACGACACCGCCGGGCGCGGGTACCGCTCCGACCAGTCCACGACGACGCCGGTCAGGTCATCCCTCGCGTCGATGACCAGGTGGATCGCGGCGTCCGAGGTGGCGGTCGTGCGCCGGACGTACAGTTCCCCCGCCCGGCCCGCGCGGGCGGTCGCCCGCCAGTCGATCCGCCGGAGGCGGTCACCGGGATGGAAGAGGTCGATGTCGCGGAACTCTCCGCCCTCACCCGGCCGGGTCGACACGTGCTGCCCGGTCAGGCCGAGGAGGCGTGCCGGGCGCGGGAGGCTCCGGACCGGCGCCTGGCGCGGACGCACGACGCGCTCGATCGCCGCCTCCTCCCCCGGCACGCCGACCCACGCCGCGTCTGCGCCCACGGCGCGCGCCTCGACCGCCACGACGCGCTGGCGGCCCGAGTGCACCAGCGGAACCTCGGCGGTCAGACCGGCCGCGGCACGTGCGGTGACCACCGCATCCACAGGCGCAGCTCCTCCCAGCGACAGCCGCAGCTGCAGGGCCTCGGGATGCTGTGCGGCGCCAGCATGCACCCTCACCGTGAGCAGGGGTAGGCCATGCGAGGTCTGGATGCCGTCCTCTGAGTCGGCTGAGGTGTCCAGGGTGACGGAGTCGCCGGACGGCCGGCGCTCCCAGCCGAGCGCCGCGGCCACCAGCAGCGGAGCACCGACGAACGCAGGCTCCGCCCGGGACATCACGAAGGCGGCGACCAGGCCGACCACTCCGATGACCACCGCTGCGGCCAGCGCCGGACTCGGCATCCAGACGGTGCGGGTCGAGGTGCTCGCGCGATCCGTCATCCCCTCACCGCCTCCACCGGGCGGTCCCGTCCGGCCGTCCCGCCGATCATCGGCTCGACGCCTCCTCGCCCGTCCGCTGTGCGACCCCGACCGCGGGCGGGCCGGGCACGGTGTTGACCACCTCGGTGACGACCTGCTCGGCCACCACTCCGCCGGTCCATGCCTGGACCGTCAGCGTGAGGCGGTGCGCCAGGACCGGAAGCGCGACGGCCTTCACGTCGTCCGGGATGACGAAGTCGCGCCCGTCCAGCACGGCCAGCGCTCGCGCGACGAGCAGGAGGCCCTGGGATCCGCGCGGGGACGCGCCCACCTCGACGGAGCGGTGCCGGCGGGTCGCTGCGGCCAGCCGGACGCAGTACGCGGCGATGTCCGGATCCACATCCACCGCCTCCACGCCCGCCTGCATCGACCGCAGGGTCGCTGCGTCGATGACCGGCTCGACCGTGGCGACCTCGTGACGCCGGGCGACCCGCGAGAGCAGGACGCGTGCTTCGCCGTCCTCGTCCGGGTAGCCCACCCTCAACCGGACCATGAACCGGTCGAGCTGCGCTTCCGGAAGCGCATAGGTGCCCTCGGATTCGATGGGGTTCGCCGTCGCGACCACGTGGAACGGCGAGGGAAGCGGGAAGCTCTTCCCTTCCACGGACACCTGACCCTCCGCCATCGCCTCCAGCAGCGCCGACTGCGTCTTCGGCGACGTCCGGTTGATCTCGTCGGCGAGGAAGAGCCCGGTGAAGACGGGACCCGGCCGGAACTCGAAGTCGGCGATGCCCGGCACGTACACGAAGGAGCCCGTGATGTCGGACGGCAGCAGGTCGGGCGTGCACTGGAGCCTCCGGAAGTCGAGCCCCACCGCGGCCGCGATGCTGCGCGCGGCCAACGTCTTGCCGAGACCGGGAACATCCTCGAACAGCACGTGGCCGCCCGCGAGGATGGTCGCGAACGCGATCCGCAGGGGTTCGCGCATCCCCACGACGACGCTTCCGACCCGCTCGAGCACGTCGGCTCCCAAGCGCGCCACCTCGGAGACCGGAAGGGATGTCGCGGGATGGAACGGGGGTTCAGCGGACACGGGGCGGCTCCTCAGGGGTCGGAATCGAGGTGGGGGCGGGGGTCGGGGTCCGGGTCGGAGCGACGGAAGCGCGTCCGTTCCGTGACGCGGGAGCGGCGGATGCCGTTTCGGCAATCAGCGCCTCGAGGCGATCCAGCACCGCGGCCAGGGCGGAGGTGCGCATCTCGACACCGGATCCCCGTCGCAGGAGGGCCAGCGTCTGGCGTCCGAGGAGCGCCTCCAGCTGCGCGTCGGCGGAGCGGTCTTCGAGGTCGAGACCGCGCAGGGCCACTGCGCGCTCTGCGACGGATCGTACCGCCCTGACGCCCTCCGACGAGGCCCGGCCGCCGCGGGCGCCGAGCGACCAGCCGAGCTGGGCGACGTCCCGGCGCGAGCCGGTCCGCGACGGCGCGGGCGGGGTCGCCCAGGTGATCTCTGCGACCTCGCCGAGCGCCGAAAGGCAGGCCGAGAGGCCGAATGCTGCCGCCCCCAAGCCGATGGCGTGTGCCGCATCCATGCCGAGGAGCCACGCAGCGACACCCATCGCGACCCCGAGAAGGGCGCTCAGGATGAGTGTCCGCGGCATCCGGGGCGGGAGTCGGCGAGTCGCGGTCATCGTGGTCCGGCCGTTCCTCGGCCACGGGCGGAGCCACCCGGCGCCCGACGGTCCACGCTGGGCGGCGCGACGCTCCACGAGCCGCGGAGCGCGTCGACGGCCCGGCGTGCCTCCGCGACATCCCCGGGGGTGACGGGAGCCGTGCTGAAGCGGGCACGGACGTAGAGGGCGAGCAGGCGCCCGGCGGCGTCCCGGTCGGCGGCGACCCGGGCGACCACGCGGGAGGCGAACTCGGCAGGCGTCTCGGCCGGGAGACGTCGGACGCCCCAGTCGGCGGCGCCCTCCTCCAGCCCCACCCAGGCACGTTCGATCGCATCCCGGGGTTCCCGTTGTTCAGCGAGCACCTCGGCTGCGCGGTCGAGGCCTCGTCGTACGTGCTCCGGTTCAGGTTCCGGTTCCGGTGCCGGCGTCGGCGCACTCGAAGCGTCGGCGGCGCTGAGCAGACCCAGCGCGGCCGGCTCGGGTAGATTCGCCCGTCTGCGGAGCCAACGCCAGAGCAGTGCCAGCGCGACCACCGCAGCGAGCACGATCAGCGCGGCCAGGAGCCACGACAGATCCAGTTGCATCACCTGAGAGTTCTGCTGAGGCTGCGGGGAGGAGGTGGGGAGCCGGTCGATGCTGCCGCTCGTCCGTGTCGGCGCCGGGGGGAGGAAGACCCGGGGTCCGCTGAACTGCGGGGTCCCCTGGAAGGCCAGCGCCAGCAGGGCTGCGGCGACCAGGGCGACGCACGCAGCGAGCGTCCACCGCCGTCCTGTCGCCTGTGCTGCCACCCTGCAACCGTAGCCCGCGAGCCGAGAACCCGGGGGAACCTGCCCGGCTCGGGATTCTGCTCCTGCTTCCCTGTTCCTGTTCCTGTTCCCGCTCCTCAGCTTCGGGCGCCCGCAACAGCGGCAGGCTCAGCCGAGGTGGCCAGCCTTCTCCATCTGGCGGAGGTCTCGCTTCAGATCGGACAGCTCGTCGCGCAGTCGCGCCGCCAGCTCGAACTTCAGCTCGCCCGCCGCAGCCAGCATCTGCTGGTTGAGGTCGGCGATCAGCCCCTCCAGCTCCGCCGCACCCTCTGCGGCGATGCCGCCGCTCCGCAGGTTGGGGGTCGGGCTCTTGCGCCGCTGCTCGCGACCGGCGAGCATCCGTGCCGTGTCCGCCTCTTCCCGCGCCAGGATGTCCGTGATGTCGGCGATCCGCTTGCGCAGCGGTTGCGGGTCGATCCCGTTGACGCGGTTGTACTCGACCTGCTTCTCGCGCCGGCGGTCGGTCTCCTCGATCGCGTTCTTCATGGAGTCGGTGAGCACGTCGGCATACATGTGCACGGCTCCGGAGACGTTCCGAGCCGCTCGACCGATCGTCTGGATCAGGGACGTCGACGAACGGAGGAACCCTTCTTTGTCCGCGTCGAGGATGGCGACCAGCGACACCTCCGGGAGATCGAGTCCCTCACGCAGCAGGTTGATGCCGACGAGCACGTCGTAGACGCCCGCGCGGAGTTCGGTGAGCAGTTCCACCCGTCGGAGGGTGTCGACGTCGGAGTGCAGGTAGCGCACCTTGACTCCGGCCTCCGCGAGGAAGTCGGTCAGCTCCTCCGCCATCTTCTTGGTCAGCGTGGTGACCAGGACACGTTCGTCGCGCTCGGAGCGCACCCGGATCTCCTCGAGCAGGTCGTCGATCTGACCCTTCGTCGGCTTGACCACGATCTCCGGATCGATCAGACCCGTCGGGCGGATGATCTGCTCCACCACGCCATCGGCGATCCCCAGCTCGTACTTGCCCGGCGTCGCGGAGAGGTAGACGGTCTGGCCGACGCGATCCTTGAACTCGTTCCACTTCAGCGGCCGGTTGTCGAGCGCGCTCGGCAGCCGGAATCCGTGCTCCACCAGCGTGCGCTTGCGGGAGGCATCGCCCTCGTACATCGCGCCGATCTGCGGCACGGTCACGTGCGACTCGTCGATGACGACGAGGAAGTCGTCGGGGAAGTAGTCGAGGAGGCAGTTCGGCGCTTCGCCGGGCTGACGCCCGTCGATGTGCCGCGAGTAGTTCTCGATGCCGGAGCAGAAGCCGATCTGCTCCATCATCTCCAGGTCGAACTGCGTGCGCATGCGGAGCCGCTGCGCCTCGAGCAGCTTGCCCTCGCGCTCCAGTTCTTGCAGTCGCTCGCGCAGCTCCTCCTGGATGGTGCCGATGGCGCGCTGCATGGTGGCCGGGCTGGCCGCGTAGTGCGTCGCCGGGAACACGGACACCGCATCCATCTGCTGGATCACGTTGCCGGTGAGCGGGTGCAGCGAGTACAGCGCCTCGATCTCGTCGCCGAAGAGCTCGATCCGGATGGCGTGCTCCTCGTACATCGGGATGATCTCGATCGTGTCGCCGCGCACCCGGAACTTGCCCCGTGAGAAGTCGACGTCGTTCCGCTCGTACTGCATGCCGACGAAGCGGCGGATCAGAGCGTCGCGCCCCACGTTCTGGCCGACCTGCAGGGCGACCATGGCCTCGAGGTACTCTTCGGCCGCACCGAGGCCGTAGATGCAGGACACCGTGGAGACGACCACCACATCCCGCCGGCTGAGCAGGGAGTTCGTGGTCGAGTGCCGCAGTCGCTCCACCTCGGCGTTGACCGAGGAGTCCTTCTCGATGAAGGTGTCGGTCTGAGGAACGTAGGCCTCGGGCTGGTAGTAGTCGTAGTACGACACGAAGTACTCGACGGCGTTGTTCGGCAGCAACTCGCGGAACTCGTTCGCCAGCTGCGCCGCCAGGGTCTTGTTGTGCGCGAGGACGAGCGTGGGCCGCTGCACCTGCTCGATGAGCCACGCGGTGGTCGCCGACTTTCCGGTACCGGTCGCACCCAGCAGCACGACATCGGTCTCGCCCGCGTTGATGCGCGCGGTCAGCTCGGCGATCGCCTGCGGCTGATCACCGCTCGGGCTGTACTGGCTGACGACCTCGAACGGTCGGACGGCGCGCGTGGAGAGCATGTCTCCAGTGTAGGAAGGACCACTGACACTGCGCCTGCCTCTCGCTCAGAGCGGAACGCGATCACGGGCGCGACCGGTCACGGACGTGCGCGCAGGTCCTCCCAGAGGGCGTCCACCTGGTCGAGGGTGTGGCGGAGGGAGCCGCCGGTCTCGATCACGACGTCCGCGACGGCCAACCGCTGCTCGTCGGAGGCTTGGGAGCGGATGCGACGCTCGGCCTCGGCCGGATCCATGCCCCGCAGCTGCACCAGCCGGCGGATGCGGGTCTGCGCGTCGGCGTGGGCGACCACGACGTGGTCGAAGGGGTACTGGTTGGATGACTCCACCAGCAGGGGGACGTCGTACACGACGATCGCGTCGGGGTCCGCGTCGGCCGCCGCCTCGAAGCGCGCGGTCGACTCCCGGAGGACGGCCGGGTGCGTGATCCCGTTGAGGTCGGCCAGCGCCTGGGCATCCGCGAAGACGATGGCGCCGAGTGCGGGACGGTCGAGGCTGCCGTCCGCTGCGATCACGTCGTCGCCGAAGCGGCGGGCGATCTCGGCGAGGGCCGGGGTTCCGGGCTCGACGACCTCCCGTGCGATCCGGTCCGCGTCGACGACGACGGCGCCGTGGGAGGCGAGGCGGGAGGCGATGGTCGATTTGCCGGAGGCGATCCCGCCGGTGAGTCCGATCAGCTGCACGCGCCCAGCCTAGCCGGGCCGCGCGACGCCGATCGGTGGGACGCAGCACGCCGTCTCCCGAGCAGGCGGACGGCGGGTTGCGACCCATGGATGCCCGGGAAGCCCGGGAACGACGAAACGGCCGGTCCCGAAGGACCGGCCGCTTGTGAAGGGGATGCTCAGGAGTTGGAGCTGAGCTTCTCGCGCAGAGCCGCGAGCGACTCGTCGTCGGCGAGCGTTCCGCCCGAGCCGGGCTCGGAGGTGTACGAGGACGTGCCGCTGTCGGTGGCAGCCTCCTCGATACCCTTCGCAACCTGGCGCTTGTGCGCCTCCCAGCGAGCCTGGGCGGCAGCGTACTGCTGCTCCCACTCGTCGCGCTGCGACTCGAAGCCTTCCTTCCACTCGTTGGTCTCCGGGTCGAAGCCCTCCGGGTACTTGTAGTTGCCCTGGTCGTCGTACTCGGTGACCATGCCGTAGAGCGCCGGGTCGAACTCGGTGCCCTCGGGGTCGACGCCGTCGTTCGCCTGCTTCAGCGAGAGCGAGATGCGGCGGCGCTCCAGGTCGATGTCGATGACCTTGACGAACACCTCGTCGCCCACCGAGACGACCTGCTCGGCCAGCTCGACGTGCTTGCCGGACAGCTCGGAGATGTGCACGAGGCCCTCGATGCCGTCCGCGACGCGGACGAACGCACCGAACGGAACGAGCTTGGTGACCTTGCCCGGTGCGACCTGACCGATCGCGTGGGTCCGGGCGAAGACCTGCCACGGGTCCTCCTGCGTCGCCTTCAGCGACAGGGAGACGCGCTCGCGGTCGAGGTCGACCTCGAGGATCTCGACGGTGACCTCCTGGCCCACCTCGACGACCTCGGAGGCGTGCTCGATGTGCTTC
>JBQCCO010000100.1:0-33338 GCA_051962155.1 Leifsonia sp.
CGGCGGCGAAATGGGCGGGAGGTCGATCGCCGCTCTCCTCAAGTGGTTTCACTGCGGACAAGCGCGACCATCTGCCCAAGAATCTCGGGCGTTGGCGTGGCGCCGATCGAATCGGTGGACTGCGCAGCCGATCCCGTTTCCCGGACGGTCGAATCCATGAGCGCTGTCTGATCGATGAAGGCGGTGCTCAGCCGTGGACTCGCCAGCTGCCCGACCGCCGTCGCATCCACACCGATGACCGTCACATCCTCTGGCACCCGCAGGCTGAGGGATCGCGTCGCGGCGAGTACTGCGAAGGCGACGTCGTCGTTGTAGCAGCAGACGCCGACCAGGTCGGAGGCGGCGTCGCGAAGGAGAGGCGCGAGAGCCTCCACGGCACCGTCGGCGTCGAGGGGAACGCGCGCCATCGCCGGTTCGTCCAGGCCTAGCCGTGTGCTTCACGGCGGACTCCCTCGAGTCGCGGGGGACCGAAGGGGTCAGAACGCTTGTCGACCAGCCCTGCATAGACGAGCCGGCGCCAGCCATCCCCGGTGACCTCGGCGAGCTGGATGCGGCCGATCTGGGCGTTGGTGGGGTCGGGTTCGTCTCGCCGGCGGACCAGCCGTGCCTTGGGGATGACACGGGTTCCCGCGGCGGCGATGCGGTGTCGCTGCTCGTCGCCGCACACGCATCGACGCGGACCGCATCACCGAAATCCTCCACGGGGGGTTCCGGCGGCTACGAAATCATGGCAACCGAAGCGGCCTACAAGCAGCCGATATGGCCAACGGCAGGCGACCGGAAACAATGCCGAGGTCACGACCCATGCCATGCGCGGTTCGAAGCCTAGTCCGCGAGCGCGCCCGCTACCCTCAACTACATGGCTCGAACCCCGCGTCCAGCCCCAAACGCGGGCGACACCGACGGTTGGCCGCGGACCGAACGACCAGACCCAATATTCGAAACAGCGCGCCAACTCGTCATCAACATCCGAGCAAGCATGGGTGACGCAAGCATCCGCGGTATCGCACGCGCAGCAGACATCGACCACAACGTCCTCCGCACCGTACTGGCCGGAGACAGCTGGCCCGACGTTATCACCATCGCAAAGCTCGAAAGAACGCTCGGGCCGCTCTCGCCAGGAGTCCCCAAAATAGGCGCGCGCAACACCGGCGAGAGGAATCGCCGGTGAAGACCCAGCCTCGAGCGCAGCTCGTCATCCGCTTCGCACCCACAACCAACTCCCTCCAAGCCGTACGCGAACTCCAAAACGCAGGATGGGAAGCATGGGAGCAACCCGCAGTAACGAAACGGCGAAGGCGGACCAGTGTCGTCGTCGAAGCGTGGACAAGCCGGCTGCGAGGCGACCGTCAATCGGTCGCCGAAGCGACCATCGCGCAAGCCCGGGAAGTGCTCAGTGAATTCACCATCACTCGGATGGAAGTCAACGTCAGCCAGCATTCCCCTGCCCCTCGGCCCACCTGGAAAGTGGTCAAGACCAAGGAGCTCCCGAAGGCGGAGGGCACGGCCTTCACCCGCACCTTCGGTGGGTTGCTAATCTACGGCGACAAGAAGGACGCTGAGCGTCGTGTCCTTCAAATGATGACGAGTACAACACTCACACGGGACACGTGGACGCTCGAGCGTCACCATTCGTGGTCGGAACAACTACGGCAGCGGCAGACAGTGGCTCCAATCCTTGTCACGCTGGCGGCCGCGGTGCTGGGAATCACGTTTGGCATGCTCGCAGCCCCAGACGTAAGCAATGTTGCTGAGGCGTTCTGGCCAACCTTGATACTCACCCTCGGTGGCGCATCCTTCATGTTCACCGGGGCGATCATCCAGATCGCGAACACAACCCGTCGCAGGGCGATTACCGCACTGGCATTCCTCCTGATCGGAATTGTGGCTCTTCTCTGCGGAGCGACGATCCTCGGGAACGCGACGGGGCATTGGTGGATCTCCTCAGCGATGCTCGGCCTCGTCGTTGTCGCGATGCTGATCCAGGGAACCTTCGGGTCATCCGTCTTCGCGCGGATGCGAATGTCCGCGTTCAAATTGCCCATCGCCGTGATCCTCGGCGCGGTCGGGCTCACCGCACTGATCCTCGCGCTCAATATCCCTCTCGCAAGCTTCTACCTCGCTGTCGGCGCGCCGGAACTGATCGGACGCGCGTCATGGGGAACCGTGATCACAACCGGAGTTTGGTTCACCGCAGCCACCGCCATTGCCGTAACTGCCGGCGCGATCGGGATCGTTGGCTGGCGCCGACACGCGACCCTGTTACGCCCCCGACTCGTCGGCGGCGCGCTCGTCGCGGCGCTCTTCGCCTGGTTCGGTTTTACGCTGCTCGGCGTCTACATCAACGACGGCAACCTCGCACGCGAGGGATCGTACGGCTCCGCGGCCCACGCTGAATGGATGTTCCCCGTCTGCGTCATCAACCCGCAAACGGCGGAGGAGCGAACTCCGCTCTGGCTTCTCGGCACCGACGGGCAAACCAATGTCATGCTCGACCGGACACAATTGACAAATAAGACAGGCAAAGCGTCGCAGTATCCCCACTACCTCGACATAGGCCGCCCTCTCAAATACGTGGACGCCGACCAAACCTGCGGCTGAACCTCGGCGGGATCGCGACGGAGAACATGTCAGCGACCAATCTCCGGAAACCGTCCCAGCGGCCTGCTTATCGACTGCCCCGAAAGCGATGCGTGCACAGAGTCGCCAATACCCAACCGTAAAGATTCGGTCCCGCTGACCGCCTGTACGGTACATGCATGGCCGCTCGCGACAACGATAACCTCCTCACCCTCGCGTTCGCGCTTGAATCGAACCCGGGTGCGTACGCGTTGCTCGTCGGCGCTGGAGTGTCCAAAGGTGCTGGACTGCCCAGCGCATGGGATGTCATCGAAACGCTCACCAGCGAGCTTGCGAGGCTGCACGGCGAAACTCCGACGAACTCGGTCGACTGGTACGAAACTAGATTCGCCGAGAAGGCTTCTTACGATCTCGTCCTCAAACGCCTTGCCCCGACGACCTACGAGCGCCAGCCTCTCCTCCGCAAACAGTTCGAAACATTCGACGACGAGCCGGTAAACCCCTCGCCGGCGCACAAGGCAATCGCGGACCTGGCACGTCTCGACGCCGTGAAAGTCATCATCACGCTCAACTTCGACCGTCTGATCGAGACAGCGCTCCGGCAAGCCGGAATCGAACCCACAGTGATCGTCACCGACGCGGACATCACAGGGATGCCTCCGCTGCACACCATCGAATGCTGCGTGGTCCACCTGCACGGGGACTACCTCAACCCGCATTCCATGTTGAACACCGACGATGAGGTCGGACGTTACTCACCCAAACGCACGAGACTCCTGACGCGAATCCTCGAAAACTACGGACTGATCGCGGTCGGATGGTCAGCAACCTACGACACCGCGTTACGGAAAGCGATCTCCGCCGCCTACCGCGAACGGTTCACATTCACCTGGATCGAACCGTGGGAACAAGGCGAGCTCGCTGCAGACCTGCGGCACCTCAAGAAAGGTCTCCTCGTGGCGACAACAGCAGACGAAGGGCTGGGGCGTCTCGCAGACAGCGTGCAATCGCTTCGCACCCGCCACGCCACGCATCCGCTGACCGTCGCAGCCGCAATCGAAACAGCCAAACGCGAACTCGCGGGCGGCAACGTGCGAGTTGGTCTCCACGACACGCTCACCAACGAGTTCCGGCAACTACACGAGCTCGAAGACATCAGAAACCCCAGCGGTCGCGATGACGAATCATACTCAGACGTCGTCGCACGAATCGACGATGCATCAGCGGTAACCTGCGGCTTGATCGCCACCCTCGCTTTCTGGGGCGACCTAGAAACAGACCGATGGTGGCTGGGCGAGTTTCGCCGCTTCGCCATCACCGGGCGAGGTAGCGGAGCCACGGCCTACCTGCGGCGGCGCTTCGTCGCAGGGATCAACATGTTCTACTCGGCAGGAGTAGCCGCAATCGCTCAGGAGCGATACGACCTGCTGAGCAAACTCTTCGCCACCAACCGAGTCGACAACGAACACCGCCTCGACCTGTCTTTCGCCGAAGTGCTCGGCGCGGACAACTTCCCAGTCAACGTCTCCGGCGGGGCGGGGCGACCACGAAGCGTAGTCGCTCCGATCCTGGGAGAAGTTCTCCGCGTCCCCGACGAGCGACTCGACGAATGGTGGCAACAGTTCGAGATCCTCCGCTACACGTACATCCTTCTCAGAAGACCGGAGTATCCGGACCTTTTCCAGGAACACGTCAGCCGCAAAGCGCAAAAAGACAACGCTGCGAAAAGAGCGGACGAGTTCCGAAACAACGTCAACCCAAACGACGCAGCAGAACAGGATCGGATTGCCGCCGAAGCCGAACGCGCCGACAACGAAATCCACCAACGAGTCATCAAACTTGTCTGGCCAGGAACCGTGCACATCCTCGCGGCAATGGGCGGATCATCCCGAAGCTGGGTAGCCCCAGTCGCTGAACAACTCGCAGCAGACGTCGACGCTGAGAGGGTAAACCACCCTCTCATCATCAACGGCTTCGCCGAGAGTTCCACCTTGCTCAGCTACGCGCTCCGCGCCGTCAGCTCAGCGCTCGGATCGGCGGGAAGAAACCAGGCGCATAGCAAAAACGGAATCATTCCGACATCGGTGTGGCTCGACCGAGAATAATAGCCGCGCACGGGTTCGTGGCCGGCTGACTGCGTTCCGCGGTGATCCGCCCAGGCCGGGCCGGTTGACGGTGTTCGGCGAATAAACAGACCGAAGCCGCCGACCGGCACAACGGGCTGGGAGGCCTACTTACTCGAGCATTTCCCCCGACGGATCAAGCTCAAAGAGCGTTTGAACCTCGTCATCATCCGAGATACTGACCCGCAGCGCGCGAGGTCTGGGAGCGCCGGGGAAGCGCTTCTCAAACAGCGCTTTGAAGTCGTCCAGATCATCCGCAACCTGCATAAGCGTGGTCACTGTAAGAATCTGGCGATCGAGGTGGACGTTCCCAGTGTCGACCGTGAGGTACTGGTGATGCTTACGTGCCCGGCCGCCCGACGGCAGGCGCGGATTGAGCGTCTGCAATTCCTCGAGAACACCATCGGGCAATTGCTCGTAAACGTACTGGTTGATGATCTTTCCCACGTACTGCGGATGCTTCGACTTCCCAGGCTTGTACTCCCAGCCGTAAAGCCGGTAAATCTCGCGGAAGAACTCGTGAGGAAAGACCTGCACCCAAGGCCGGAAAGCTTCCTGCACATACTTCTCGAGGAGGCGCTGTAGTTCGTCGCGCGCTCGCACCTCCTGGTATCCGGTCGCTTCGTCGACGAGCGCGACGATGCCCACCCTTGCCAGACTGCGCATGAGGACTTCCGACGCCGCGGCCGCTGGTTCCTGGCTCCGGAGCAGCTTCCCCTGCTTTCGAGCCTCCAGGTACACATCACAAATCAATGGCAGCGCCTCGGCGCGGTACCCGACACTGATGAAGCGACTTCCGGGCAACCGGTAGTTGACTGGTTCGAGCATCTCGGACAGTTCGTCGCCTACGAACGCTTCCAAATTGTTCGCGCTGACAAACGGTGCGCGCTTGGCGGCTTCGGAACCCGCCTGTCGGCGCCCCATGCTTTTCGCCCGCCCAAGCGCCGCCAATACCGTCCCCTGAGACAGGATACGAGTGCCGTCGTCAATAACCGCGCACTCAATTTCTCGGTCGCCGATGATGAGTTTGCCTGCGTACCGCGCTTCGTGGACGTTCTTGGCCCAGCGTGCTTCAGCAGCTCGCCGCGCTATCTCCTCGCGCCGTTCAGGAGTGAGTGCTCGCGCTCGGGCCTTGCCTCCCTCGCTGGAGTCCAGGCGGAAGAGAGCCTCTTCTGTTTGGTCGTCCATGCTTCTCCTCGTTCGCGCTATGCTTGCCGATTAGATGGTATCCTATGCTTGCCGAAACCCCAAGCGATTGGTCGCATCGTTCTTCCGCGTAAATGCCGCGATCTGATGCCCAAAAGGGAATAGTTTGCTCGCCGTTGAATTGGCAAGCATCTGGCCGGGTCATGCCGTCCTCATGCTTGCGTGAAAACTGTCGGTTGAGAATCGTGGAACGCTTCCGTCGTTGAGGAGGAGACCTGCCAGGTCGTTGCTTCGTATGGCACTCGACAGGGGAGGACGCGTGCGCCAATGGCCGAGCCAACAACTGTCGCCGGCCCTCGCCCCGAGATCGAGGCAATGCGAGACGCGATCGCGACGTGAGTATCCCCATAGGGACAACAGCCGGCTGGCGAACCTCGCCTCGGCTCGCGAATCGCTGGATCTTCGTCGACACGACCGTGCAAATTGCATCGCAATCATGCCCGGATCAGCGGGCCTGGGTTGGTTGGAAATTAGTAGACGTGGTGCGGCGAAACGGCCCGCCGATTCGCAACCGTCTGAGTCATCATTGCGCTCACGGCCGTGACGGTGCCACCTTCACACTGCTCGCTGCCGCCGCGCCAGGGTGGATCGAACGCATGATCGAGCGAGGCCGTCCGACGCGCCCAACAAGGAGCGACGGTCCTGGCGACGCTCCCTAGATACTTGAACGTGCGAATCGTCATCGACGCGAATGTCCTTCTCGCCGACCCCGGCCGCAAGGACCAGATCTGGTCCGACTTGAGAACTCTGAGCGCCCACCACCTAGTTTCAGCGGAGGTGCCGACCATCGTCGTCCACGAGGTGGTGGAGAAGTGGGCACGCGACACGGCCGAGGACGTAAGGAAGCTGGAACAGCTGACCAACCGCGGTCCGGACCGTTTCCGCGAGGTTGCATCCCAGGCTGCAACTGCCCGTGGCGAAGACGCGGTGGATTTCGAAACGCTGCGCAACAGCCTCATCGCCGATCGTTTGAAAGTAATCCCGACCCCCAAGATCAGTCTCGACGATCTCGCCCTTCGCGCCGCACGACGAATACGACCGTTTCACGATGCCGGCAACGGATTCCGCGACACTATCCACTGGCTCACTGTGCTTAGCGCCGCGCGACGCGGCCCCGAGCACACGGTCTGGGTGTCCAACGATGACGGCTTCGCGACGACGAAAGGCAGCAACATCCTCCACCCTTCACTCGTTGAAGAGGCCAAAACGATCGGCAAGGGTCGAGGGGTGACCTGGGTCAGATCGCTGCACGACGTCCAGCTGCCGAGCGTCGAAGAGTCCGGCGAATACGCCGTGCGTCGACTGCTTGAGTGGCTGCCAAAAGAACTCGCCGGACATCCCACCCCGATCGACGTGAGCTCTCTCGGGGTGTCGCCGGCATTTGGACTCACGGCAACGCCTACACAATTGCTCGCCCTTATCGTCGACGACGTTGAACTGCGACCATATGGAGAACGCCTCTACAAGTTCACGATGACAGCGAACGCGTTCGTAAACAGGATGGGAGTGTGGGAGAACGGGTTCTCTTACTTCGTGCGAAACCCTATAGTGCCGTTCAAGTTCAGCGGGAGCGTGTCCGAAGCTGACTATGGAGAAGGCGACGAATTGATCGGGCTGCGGTTCGAAAATGCCACGCCTTCAGATTCGTGGGCTCGCGACTTCTGGGAGTCAGCCCGCGCTGATGCCTGGTAGCGATCGGTGTGCGACCACATGGCCAAGGTGGCGAAGGGATTATTCTGAGGCTCACAGAGAGTTCTCGAAACGAAACCGGAAGGCGGGCAGCGCAGCCCCCACAGAAACCCCACAACTCCAGTAATCGAGAGCAATGCAATGTCATCGAGCAGCCACGGAATTCTGCGGTTTTTCCGGGCAGCCTGAGGCTGGTTAAGGCGGCTCGTCAGGGTTCAAATCCCTCCGTCTCCGCCAATCGAAACCCCCGGAATCCCAGTGATTTCGGGGGTTTGTCAGTTGGCCGACGAGGCTGGGCCTATCCAACAGCGACATGGGTCGCGGCGCGTCTTGGCGGGGAGCGCCCGAGATTCCCACCCCTGATAGGCAATCTGTCCTCGGCCGAGGCGACGCCTCCGGTTAGCCGACGCGATCACCGGCGGGTCGCCGGCAAATAGCGGTTCCCGACAGACGCCTTGCGTCAGACTGGCGGCATGAAATCATGGCGAGACTCCGCGTCGCAAGAAGCACAGGACGACTTCGACGAACTGCTGAACACAGTTCTGCCCTTCGCCGTCGAGACGCTTGGACGTCATGGAGAAATGTACCCGTTTGGTGCAACGGTTGGTAAGGCTGGGCAGACCGCTTTGACTGCCGCCGAACCGGGCGTTGGCGAGCGGCCAAAGTCGAACGACGTGCTGGCGCTCCTGCGTGACGGCGTCACAACGAATAAGGATGCCCTGCGCGCGGCGGCGTTTGTCGCCGATGTGCGGATGGAGCGCAGCGACGCCATTCGTGTCGAGTTGGAACACTCCGAGGGCTCGGCCATAGTCGTCCTCGTGCCGTATACCCGGAAGCGGCTACGCCGGACACTAGAGCTGGGTGATATGCGAGTCCAGTCAGGCGACCTGGGTATCTGGGGCGGCCAACCCAAATAGAGCCGTAGGCGTTCTTAGGACGATCGGGACTCGTCGGTGAACAGACCAGGCTAAGGCGTTTGCGTGATTGTTGGCAGGCTCGCCCAACCCTTGCCGACATCCGACGCGCGCGTCAATCACCATTCGGTTTCCTCGGGCGCTCGGATCGTGTCGAATACGGGAGCCGAGGGAAGTCCAGAGACGCCGTAAATCCCGGGCAGGGGCAGGGAGTTGTACTGGAAGGGATTGCTCGCGTAATAGGCGCCTGTGTCGAGCACTGCGACGATGTCGCCTGGGTCTAAGGCGGGAAGAGGTCGGTCTCGAGCGAGCAAGTCTCCGGCGAAGCAGCAGGGACCAGCGACATCGTATGAGAACACCTCGGACGTGGGCTTTGGAGCACCCGCTGCATCGAAAGCTTGGACGCGCAACGGCCAAGCTTCAGGCATGAAGATGGTGCGGGTCGCCACTTGCGCACCTGCGTGCGTGATCGCGATCCTCCGGCCGCCGACCTCCTTGGTGTATTCGACATGAGTGGCAATGATTCCGTGCTTGGCCAGAATGCTTCGCCCGAATTCAGTGACAATGTCGTAATCACCGCTGAAGAGGCGTGGCGCCTGGTCCTTCAGCGCATCGACGTAGTCACCAAAGGCGGAGATGGGCGTGTCGGTGCCGAAGTCGACGGGGAGCCCACCCCCTATGTCGAGGGTGGTGATCTGCGCGCGCTTGGCACGTCTGTTGACCTCATCCGCGAAGCTCACAAGGTCCGAGATGCCGGACGCAATAAGGGAAAGGGGGCATCCTTGCGAGCCGACGTGGGCATGAGCGCGCGTGAGCCACGGGTGTTGCAAGTAAGCCTCGATCAGACGTTCGCGCGCGCCGTCGTCCCGCATCGGGACCCCGAACTTGGAGATCGCGCCAGCGGTGCTCATAGAGGCAATGGATCCTGTGCCGACCTGAGGATTGACGCGAATACCAACTTCGGAGGCTGACGAGTCCTCACGTCGCAGCTCCGTGATCCTTGCCAGTTCCTGGAAGTTGTCGACGTTGATCGCTACCCCTAAACCGAGAGCGCGCTTGAGCTCCGATCGGGATTTGGCGGGTGAGTCGAACACAATGCGCGTCGGCGAGATGCCGGCCTCGATTGCTGCCTGTAGCTCACCATGGCTGGCTACTTCCGCACCCATACCCAGTTGCGCCAGCCGTCGAATGACTGGCACCAGCGAATTGGCTTTGACCGCAAACGCGTGCAACACCGAAACGCTATTAGGAAAAGCGTCTATCAGCGCGGCGACGTTGGCCGAGACCCGATCCCAGTCGATGAACGACGCAATCGGCGCCTCCTCAGGATGCAGCAGCCCTTCCTTGATCGCGCGCTGGAGCAGGATCGATCGCCGCTCGGGTTCGTACATCTCTGGCCCTTCCCGTTCCGTTCGCCGTCGAGTAGCGAACCTCGGATTGAACCCTAGGGAGATCCACGCGTGTCCGAATCCTCCCTCAGGGAGGAGAAATCGGGTGTAACGATGGCTCAGCGCCAGTCGGAAAGCAGCTCGCGCCGGCTCGACATTTCCAGCTTTCGCAAGATGTTGCGCACGTGGCTCTTCACTGTGGTGAGCTCGACGAACAGCGCCGCCGCGATCTCGGCGTTCGTCGCGTGCTGGAGGATGAGATCGAGGACTTCGCGCTCTCGAGGGGTGAGGTCGCTTCTATCGATCGGAAGCTCTTGGCTTCGAGGCTGCTCATCGACGAGCCGTACGCGGCGCCCAGCTCCCGTCGCCCGCACCGAATCTAAAAGCATTTCAAGTGATATTCCCTGGTGAATGATGCTGTCGGCTCCCGAAAGGAATGCAGCAGCCGTGTTTTGGGGAGAGGTAAAGGCGGTCCACACGATCACGAGAGGAGACACAGGGAGCGACTTCAGATCACGGCACAATTCAATGCCAGCGAACAGCCCTCCCAAACGCAAGGGCGTGATCACGAGACTGGGCGCGGTCTCCGCGGCCGCGTGAAGCGCCTCGACCGCAGTCGACGCCTCGCCGACCACCGCCAGGTCGGTTTGGGATGACAAAAGCGTGAACAATCCCAAGCGGGCCACTGGCCGATCTTCGACGATAAGCACGCGGAGGACGGGAGCCTCCTGAGCAAGTTCGCCATGCAGCTGCTCTGGACCGCGCTGCTTAGGGGAATCCATGGACTGAGCTCCTCTCATCATCCGTGGGCGCCGAACTGAACCCTACGGACTAGTTGGTACACGGCCGTCGGCCAACGCTCGCAACTGCATCCATACCGCTAACCGGGAGTCCGTCCGGTCAAGATCAACGCCGAACTGCTCGGCCACACGCCGCAGCCTGTACCTGAGGGTGTTCGGATGAATCCGGAGTCTGAGGGCTGCCGCGCGTACATCTCCGACCTCGTCAAACCATGCGAGCAATGACCGGGCGAACTCGGTGCCCTGTTGGCGATCTTGCTCCAGCATGTGTACGAGTCTCGGGTCTTGCAGTCTCGGCTCTCCAGCCAGTTCGTCGGAAACACGCATAACGAGTACCGGTGTGTGGACATCGGAAAGCTCAGCAATCGCGGGCAGGCTCGCGTCCAATGTGGTGACCCTGAGGATGTCGTCGATCTCCCGGCGCATAGCGGGTAGTTCCGCGGGACTGGTCCCGACCTGGGCGACCGCGCTCCGGATCCGCTCACCGAAAGTGCCAGCGAGAGCACTCAATGCTCCCCGCGCGAGACGACTACCCGAGGTTGTGTCTGCCGAAGGCAAGAGAACGTACACCGTCTGTCCGATTGCAGCGACACCTACATCCGGGCGGAGAGTCACGATATAACGGCTCACTGCGCTGGCGAGATGAGCGGGCGAAACTGCAGAACCGGCACTGCCCGCGCGCGCCGCGAAACCGACAAGAGTCAGAGCGGCGGAGGTCGACACGTCGAGGCGCCGAGCGGTCTCAGGTTCACTCCACGTTCCGAGCAGCGCGCCCACGAGGGCGCTCTCCCGCATCTGCAGAGCAACTTCCTCGGCATCCCTGCGACGCAATACCTGAAGAGCCGCGAGTCTTGCGCCGTCCAGCAACGCTTGCTCCGCGTCGGGGCTCAGACCTTCTGGCGGTTCGATGGCCCAAATTGATCCCAGTGGAAGATCGCCAGCGCGCATAGCAACGGCCGCCCGCGGCAAGATCCCCAGTTCTGCCGGAAACCGCATCACTCCAGACGAGGTGATCAGCTGACGGTAGCGCTCAAGGTTGTTCTCAATCTCGGGCACGCGGTGGCTCAGAATCCCCTCCCGGCGCAACCGATCAATAGGCTGCGTCGGCAGCGATGAGTATGCGAGCACTTTTCGGTCAAGGTCTTCTACGGAAACAGCACCGCCGACGACGGCAGCGACAGCATTTGTCAGAGCGAAGAGTTGGTCTCCCGCAGCTGTTGTGCCCACGCCGGCACCGCGCGAACCGAGCAGGGAGAGCAGCAGCGAGTCGAGATGCCGCCAAGGGACGTCATCTGCTGCGGTCAGGAGTGCGATGCCGCAATCGTTGGCGGCGGCGGTCAGGCTGTCCATGCTGGCCCCGTGAGATTTGACGGCGATCGCGGAATAGCCGCGTTTTGCGGCATGTCGCAAAAGCTCTGAAGCGTTGTCGTCCTCGGGGCGTAGCCCGGGTACGAGCAAGAACGCGTCTACTCCATCCGGCAACACATCGGCTGGATCATGCAGGACAGACCCTCTGACGGGCCTGGCCAAACTGGCGTGTCCGGCTACGACCGAGACCATCGAGCTGCCAAGAGTTTCGGCAATGCCAGCAACGCTGATATCCCCGTCGAGGGTTGTGTGATTGGCCAATCTCATGCGCCCATGTTAGTCCCGTAGGACCAAGACACGCCTCGCTGACTTACCTAAGGTGAGACAAACCCACTCCCCGATCGAAAGCGAGAACCTCATGGTCACCAGACGCTTCACTGCCGCAGTGCTGGGTGTCGCCCTCACTGTCTGTGGGCTCACCGCATGTGCGGCCGAGCCGGCTTCATCCGCCAACACATCCTCGGAGGCCCCGCTCGCCAAGCTCCTGCCGGAACGCTATGCCAGCGGAATCAATGTGGCGAGCGGCGTGTACGCACCGATGGAATATCACACCGCCAACGGGCAATTCACCGGCTTCGACTACGATCTCGGGCAAGCTCTCGGCAAACAACTGGGGACGAAGTTCACGTTCCAAACCCAGGACTTCACTACCATCATCCCGTCGCTGCAGTCGGGCAAGCACGACATCATCATGTTCGGCATGAATGACACGGCCATGCGTGAGAAGACGCTCGACTTCGTCGACTACTTTGACGCCGGCCTCGCCATCCTCGTCGCGAAAGGCAACCCTCAGGGGATCAAGGGCCTCACGGACCTGTGTGGAAAGACGGTTGCGGTTGCCAAGGGAACCACACAAGCGACCTTCATCGAAAGCCAGGCCTCGACGTGCAAGGCGGCGGGTTCCCCACCCATCAAGGCGCTCGAATTGCCCGCAGAGGGGGACGCTCTGCTGGCTGTCCGCTCCGACCAGGCCGTCGCCGACGTGTTTGATGCTGCCCCGGCCGCATACAGCGCCGCTACTGCCGGCAACGGGAAGCAGTTCGACGTTGTAGTCGATCCAAAGAATCCCAAAGGGTTCGGTGCTGTCCCAACCGGGATCGGCGTGCTGAAAAAGAACAGCGACCTCACCAAGAGTCTCCAGGCCGCGCTTAGCGCCGTCATCAAGGACGGCACTTATGGCGAGTTGCTGAAGAAGTACAGCCTCACCTCGTATGGCGTTGAGTCGGCCCGGCTCAATGGAAGCAAATGATCGCGCCGGCTGGCACAGAGACCACAACAATCGCTGCTGGTGAAACCTCAAGTACGGATGATGTAGTCGCTCGGCCTCTACGGCATCCTGGCCGTTGGGTAGCTGCGGTTGTTGTGGTGGGACTTGCCCTCCTCGTGGTGACCTCCGTGTGGAGTAACCAAAACATCGATCATCCCGTCATAACGCAGTACTTGTTCGATCCCCGAATTCTGCAAGGCGTGGGCCTCACCATCGCCCTTACTGCGAGCGGGATGGTGGTTGCAACCGCGCTGGCGACGGTCCTGGCCGTCATGCGACTGTCGCCCAACCCAGTACTCAGGACCACCGCGTGGGTGTATGTATGGTTTTTCCGCGGTACACCTTTGCTCGTTCAGATCGTTTTTTGGGGGTACCTGGGACTCCTTTGGACCCAAATTACCGTCGGAGTTCCACTCACACCTCTTCAGTTCTGGTCTGCGCCCACAAGTACGGTAATCACCCCATTCATCGCCGGCCTTCTGGCGATCGGCTTGAATGAAGCCGCCTACGCGTCCGAGATCGTTCGTGCCGGGCTGCTCTCTGTGGACCCGGGTCACGTGGAGGCCGCGTACTCGCTAGGGATGTCGCCGAGCTATACGCTTCGCCGGATCATCTTGCCCCAAGCGATGCGAGTGATCATTCCGCCAATGGGCAACGAGACGATCTCGATGCTCAAGAACACAGCACTGTTGGAGCTCATAGCTGTTCAAGAGCTATATACGCGAGCCACCGACATCTCGGCACAAAATCTGCGCCAAGTTGAACTACTCGTGGTGGTAAGCGCCTGGTACCTCTTCCTCACGTCGGTGCTGTCGGTGCCTCAGTACTACCTAGAGCGCCGATTCGGGCGCGGCGTCGGTCGTGCGCTTCCCCCCACCCCGCTGCAGCGTGTCCGCAACGGCATCAGACGAATGCGCCCATCAGTTGCGGAAGCAGCCCCCGATACCGACAGCATCGCAACCGTCACGAGACCGAGCCGGGAAATCCACGATGAATATTGACAATTCCGCCGCCCCACTAGTGGAAGCGCGATCGGTCCGGAAAAACTTCGGATCCCATCAGGTGTTGAAGGGCATAACCCTATCGGTGACTCGCGGTGAGGTGCTGTGTCTGCTCGGGCCTTCCGGTTCAGGCAAATCCACATTCTTGCGCTGCATCAACCACCTCGAGCGCATCGACGGAGGATGCATCTACGTCGACGACGAACTCATCGGATACCGCGATCAGGGCCGCAGCCTTCGCGAGATGAAGCCGGCAGAAATCGCGGTCCAGCGGCGCCGAATTGGAATGGTCTTTCAGAGGTTCAACCTCTTCCCCCACCTCACGGCCCTCGAAAACATCACAGAGGCCCCTATTGGTGTCGCCCATACTCGTCGGTCCGAAGCGCGCGCACAGGCGCGCGAGCTTCTGGACCGGGTTGGTCTGGCCGACAAGGAATCGGCATACCCCGCACAGCTATCAGGCGGGCAGCAGCAACGAATCGCTATCGCACGAGCACTCGCCATGTCTCCAAAGCTCATGCTGTTCGACGAGCCGACTTCGGCGCTTGACCCAGAGCTCGTCGGTGATGTTCTCGGCGTCATGCGCGACCTGGCTCGGGAAGGAATGACCATGATCGTGGTCACCCACGAGATCGGCTTCGCTCGAGAGGTCGCAGACCAGGTTGCCTTCATGGACAACGGTGTTGTCGTTGAATCTGGAGCGCCGAGCGAGGTCATCACCAATCCCAAGCATCGACGGACCCGCGCTTTCTTGGAGAGCGTGCTGTGAGCGGTCGGCTCACCTGCACGCGCTGGGGGAATACTCACCTCTCACCACTCCCTGAACGACGAGATCCACTCTTCCCCACAACACCGAAAGAAGGGCACCGTGGCTGACCACCGTCCTACTATCGCCATCACGCTCGGCAGTGACCTCCCTGAGCGGCCCCATGCTTACCGGTTGAATCGTGGATACGTAGAAGCATTGCTGCGTGCCGGAGCAGTTCCCATTGCTCTCGCGCCCGGCTTGGACACCGAATCCCTCCACGCAATCCTTGACGATGTCGACGGCGTGCTCTTACCAGGCGGCGTGGACCCACACCCCTCTTTGTTCGACGAGCCCATCCACCCGTCGACCACCATCGACGAGCCCCTCGACGCGCTCGAGATCGAGGTGATCGAGGAGGCCAGGAGGCGCGAGCTGCCGATACTCGGAATATGCCGGGGTAGTCAGATTCTCAACGTCGCGCTTGGCGGTAGCCTCATCCAGGATCTCGAACCCGGAGTGGTAACGCACCGCCAGAGCGAGCCACTCAACGTCGAATCCCACGAATTGCGGCTCGAGGCCGACTCGATATTGGCTGGTCTTTATGGATCCACCGATTTGAAGGTGAACAGTCTTCACCACCAGGCGATCGGTCGGATTGGCGAGTCCCTCCGGGTCGTGGGCCGATCCGAGGACAACATCGTAGAGGCTATAGAAAGCGATGATCCCCAACGTTGGATTGTCGGCGTCCAGTATCACCCCGAGGAGCTTCACGCCCCCGGCCACGAACGGATCTTTGCAGCGCTGGTGGACGCAGCTAGGGCCAGGACAGCACGTGGGCCGAGTCAGAGGTGAGCGGGGCAAATTTGCGCACGAATACCCACACCAGGCAACAGGCCTCCGCTCCTCGCCGGTCTGGGGCGCGCTCAGGGCAGCAGCAACCTCACCTTCTGACCGGTGACGCTGTTCGCCAGGGTCCAGGTTCCGTCGTTGCCGGGAGCCAGCGTCCACGTCTGAGCAGCGGACGGCGTCCCGTGGCCGTACGTCGCGTCAAGGCCATGGAGGTCTGCACCGAGCAGTTTCCCGTTCGCGGTCGAGACGATGCGGTAGGTCGCGGTGCTCCCGATCTCCACGAACCGCCACTCTTGCGGTCGCTGTTCGGACCGCGGCTGGAAGACGACGCGATCACCGGCGATTCCCAGAGTCGTCGTCTCGTCCCCAGCGTTCCCGAGCAGCACGGAGCCGACCGGCTGGAAGCGGAACTGCTGGCTGACGGAGCCGGTCGGCGCATCGACCGCGATGTTGGTTCCCGGCGTCGACGCAGGTCCCTCGGCAGTCCACGACCGACCACCCGGCTGGATAATCGAGATCGTGCTGTAACCGTCCGGGGCACCGCTGAAGGACCAGCGCTGGCAGTCGTTGTTCGGGAGGAACCCCAGCCAGCCCCATTGGGCGACGTTGCCGCCGTCGACGTTGTTGCAGGCCGCGTTCTCTGCAACATCGTTGCTGAACCGGTTCTGGATGCGCGACCCGTTGTTTCTGTAGCTCAGCTGCCACTCCTGGCAGAGATTACCCGAATCGGTTCCGAGGGCGACGTTCGCACCCTCGTAACCACATCCGACGTTCTCCACGACCGTGGCCGCACCGCGCGGCTGGATCTTCACGTACGCGTCGCCGTGACCGGCGGTACGGCTGGGGTTGATGGGCTCGCCCACCACCGGCCAGCCGGAAGCATGCCAGCTCAGTCGGCGCACGTTGAGTCGCGGCGTGCCCGAGTCCGTCGCGTCGTAGTAGTGGTTCACCACGTAGTCCTGGCCGTGCGCACCGAGCAGCACATCCGCGCCGCCGGCCCCGACGAACTCGTTGTAGCCGCGCATCACCTCCGTGCCGCCCTTGTCGTTCAGCATCGGTACGCCGGCCTCATCCACGTACGGTCCGGTGACCGACGTCGAGCGGGCGACGACCGTGCGGTAGTCGCTTTCGACGGACCTGCAGCAGTAGTCGAACGACAGGAACAGGTAGTAATAGCCGCCGTGATACACGATCGAGGAGTTTTCTTCCGCATCCGGAGCTGCCCGTTCCGAGATGTGGACCGCGACATCGCCGCTCGGGATCTTGCCCGTCGCGTCGATCCTGTGCAGGTAGATCCCCGAGAAGAAGGACCCGTAGGAGAGCCAGCTCTGCCCATCCGGCTCGGTCACGATGTTCGGGTCGAGGGCGTTGAAGGAGTCGCCCCCGGGGGCCCGATAGTCGGTGGACTTCAGTACCAGACCGCGGTCTTGCCAGCCGAAGGCGGGGCTCGCGGGGTCGAGGGTTTTCGTGGTCGCCAGACCGATGACGGACGTGTTCTTACCGAACTGGCTGACCGCGTAGTAGAGCCGCCACTCGCCGTGCGAGTAGCTGAGGTCTGGAGCCCACAGGTCTTTCGGGGCGGCGGAGGGATCGATTCCCAAAGCGGGGACGATCCAGGACGGCAGCGTGGTGAAGACCGGGGCGAGCTCCTGCCAGTGCACGAGGTCGCGTGAACGCTTCAGCGGGAGGAAAGTATGTGGCGCTCCGGCATCCCCGGTGATCGCCACGTAGTACCACCCGTTCTCCTCGACCATCGTCGGGTCGTGGGCGATCGGATCCGTCGGCCGGACCTCCGATCGCGACGGCGGCGTTGCGCTCGCCGCCGCGGGGAGCGAACTCGCCACCGCGCTGGTGAGCGTGGCGGCGATGACCGCCACCCAAGCCCATCGTCGCACCATGCTGCTTCGTGTCACGGGCCGCCTCCTCGCGTGTGCTTCCCTCATCGGAACTCGTGGTGCCGGTAGCTCGGCACCGGGCAGTCGGACTTTACTACGATGTAGAAGACTTGCCAAACAGGATGAAGAACGCTCTGTTGTACCCCAGTTGGGGGATGATGCTCCCGCGCTGAATCTCGAGCACGTTGCGGAGCCCATGCGATAAGCTCAGCAATATTGGCGAATCGTTTCGCCGAGTCAATCGCGAGACGTCTCGATACGAAAATGTCCGCACACGTTGGTCATTCGAGCACCGTCAGGGAGGGCCGCAGTATCGTGTCAGAGGAACCCAGGCCGACGAACGTGGGACCAGACAAGAAGAGAGCCATGACGCGCCGCGAAGCTCCCGCCACTTACGCCGATATCCAGAATGCTACTGGGTTGTCACTTGCGACCATCTCGAAGTACTACAACGGCGGCAACGTTCTCAAGGCGAATCGGGAAGCGATCAAATCGGCCTCCGAGGCGTTGGGGTTCCGCCTCAACCGCAACGCGAGCGACCTGCGGCGGGGTGCTTCTCGGACAGTGGGAGTGCTTCTGCCATCGCTGCTCAGCAGCTTCCATCTCTCGATAGTCGCCGGCGCCGAACCATATCTGCGTGCCCAGGGATTCAGTGTCCTCCTCGCCTCGGACCAAGGCGGGCCCATGGGACGCAGCAATGACGCGCTGGATCTGCTTCTCGGGCGTCAGGTCGACGGCATCATCACCATGCCGTCGCTCGCGGACGTGCCGGCGCTCACCAGCGTGATCGAGTCCGGTATCCCGGTGGTGAGTGTCGACCTGTGGCAGCCAGGGCTGAACGCGGACTTCGTGTGCCTGGACAATGTCGGTGCAGGATTCATGGCAGGCCAGCATCTCGTGGATCATGGCCACAAATCGGTCGGAATCATCGTGGGGCATCCTGGAGTCTCGACGATGGACGAGCGCTACAGCGGGTTCATGGATTCGATGGAGAGCGCGACCGGGGCGGACGCCGCGCCCGACGTGCATGTTCTTCGAGGTGAGATCACCTACGAATGGGGTCGCGAAGCCATGGCCACGATCCTTTCGATGCGCCCCAGGCCCACCGCGGTCTTCGCCGCCAACTACGACCTTGCCCTTGGTGCTGTGATTGCCATCAACGAATCCGGTCTCCGGCTCGGCCGCGACATTTCGCTCGTCGGCTTCGACGGTGTCGAGATATCTCGGGTCACCCGGCCGCCGCTTACAATCGTCACCCAACCTGTTTCCGAAATCGCTCGCGAAGCTTCTCGCATCATGCATTCGCGCATGACCGGCGAAAAGGTCATCCTGTCTGAGCCCACGATGACGCGGCTCGCCGGATCACTTCAGATCGGCGCATCCGTCGCTTCGCTCCGCGAATAGCGCTCAGCGAACGGCAGCAACTCGCGGCGACGGCGCGTGGCCCCGCCCGCTGTCGAACCGGCGACCCGATTGACAAAGGGTCGAAGACCTGGGCAGAATCCTCCCACAGGGCGAATCGTTTCGCGATGGCACGACGAGGTAGTCAGTTGCTGCCGCGATTCCGGGGGCCAACCCTCATGCAGGTGTCCGAAGTCGGAGTTCCGGGTGGGTCAAGAAGACCGCCGCGCACCCTCAGACGGCAGGGGTGGTGTCCGGCGAGGAACCACCGGCACCACCAACGAAAGGGCAGCAAACGGCTATGTCTCCAGATCCACACCTCCCGGCGTGGGCGCTCGACGCCAGTCTCGGGATCTTCATTCACTGGGGGCCGTATTCGGTGCCGGCTTGGGCGGAGCCGACGGGCACGTGGGGGGCCGTGCCCGAGCACGAGTGGTTCGCCCACAGTGCATACGCCGAATGGTACGCAAACACGATTCGGATCCCCGGTTCGCCCGCGGCGGCGCACCAGCATGAGGCATATGGAGGGCGCGAATACGGCGAGTTCCTGGATGCGTGGCGTGGCGAACAATTCGACGCGCGAGAGTGGGCGAGGCTCTTCGCTTCGGCCGGCGCAGACTATGTCATCCCGGTCACGAAGCATCACGATGGCGTTGCGTTGTGGGATGCCCCCCATTCGGATGGGCGCAACACGGTGGACCGCGGGCCCAAGCGCGACATCATCGGACAGCTAGCCGCCGCCGTACGCGCCGAAGGCATGCGCTTCGGTGTGTATTACTCCGGGGGCCTCGACTGGGCGTACTCCGATTTTCCCGCCATCGAGAGCATGCGCGATGTCGAGGACTATCGCCCGATCGACAGCGGATACGCCAGGTACGCGACGGAGCAGGTGCGAGATCTGATCGAGAAGTATCAGCCCTCCGTGATCTGGAACGACATCGAATGGCCCGATGCAGGCAAGGAGGATGGAACGCTCGATCAGTTGATCACCTTCTACCGGGCCCGAGTGCCGGATGGCATCGTGAACGACCGCTGGGGAGCAGAAGTCGGCGGTTACCCGACGAGCGAATACGCGCACCACACGCATCTTGAGAAGGGAATCGGTTGGGAGCACAATCGCGGGCTGGGACTCTCGTTCGGGTTCAACCAGCTGGAGGACGAGGCGTTGACCCTGACCGCCCGGGAACTCGCGCGCTTGTATTGCGATGTGGTTTCACGCGGCGGAAGACTCCTGATCAATGTCGGCCCCAAAGCGTCCGGTGAGATTCCGGATCTACAGCGGAACACTCTCGAGCGGTTCGGCCAGTGGGTCGGCAAGCTGAAGCCCTTGACAATCAACCGCTCTCCTGTCGCTGCGGGGGAGGTACGTGCGTCGGGAGCCGGATCAGCGGATAGTTGGTTCCGTGCCTGGTGCAGCGGGGGTCGGACCGTCGTCGTCACCGACGGCTCGACATCCGCGGTACGCGCCGATGGTCGGGACGTGACCCAGGTCGAGCTGCCCGATGAATGACCGTGATCGCGCGAAAGGGTTGACCATGAGCGTAACGTTCCGCCCTAGGACCGAAGCCGGCGGGTTCGGGACCACCACCATCCCGACGACCGCCCGCGTTCCACGTAATTGTCGGCCAAAAGGCCGAGGCTTTCGAGCCGCAATCTCCTCAGCCACACCCACCGCACATTGCTTTGGGCGAGAAAAGCGCGTACAGTCTCGCGATTAAGCGAAACGATTCGCTCGACTTGCAAACATCACCAACACCACAAAGGAGTGAAAGTTGAATCACAGTTCCCTGACGCGGCGACGAATTCTATTCATCGCCGCCTTGGCATCCGCGGCTACTCTCGTACTCGCCGGCTGCACATCCTCGAAATCGACGACCGACACGAACCTCACAGTGCAGGCTCAGGCGGCCCAGCTCCCGGCATTCCAGTACGCGGCCAAGTTGCTGGAGAAAAAGCACCCCGGCCTCAAGGTCAAGCTCCAGACGGTGACTGAGCAGCAGGAGACCACCACCAACACCCAGATCCTGGCATCGAGCAATGCTCCAGACGTCGGCATCGTCAAGAACAACGCACAGCCGTACTTCGACCTCATGAAGGCCAAGAAACTCATCCCGCTCAACGACGTGTGGAAGAGCGCCAACCTGGAATCGCGCTACGGCAACACGGTCGCGACCTCACTCAAGTGGAACGGCACGCCGTACCTGACCATGTTCGACACGACGTATTACAACGTGGTCTTCTACAACAAGACGGCCTTCGCGAAGGCGGGCGTGACGGCTCCGGCAGACCACCAGATCGCCAGCAACGACGATCTCTACAGCATGGTGGCGAAGTTGAAGACCGCTGGATACGACGGCCTCGCTGTCGGCGGCAACGCCGGTTATCAGCTCGGTTGGCTAGTGGACGCCCAACTGCAGGCGAATGCTCCAAAGGCGGCGTTTCAGGACTTCCTCACTTCGTGGCAGGCGGGCAACAGGCAGAAGGTCAAGTACACCAGCTCGGCCTTTACGGACTCTCTCGCGCAGCTGTCGGACTGGAACAAGCACGGAGTGTTCCCCGCCGGCTTCGTTGCTGCGTCTGGGGACCAGGCTCAGGCGCAGTTCACGTCCGGAACTGCAGCCATGATGATCGGCGGGAACTGGATCCCATCGGTTATCAAGACTCAGAAGTTCGACTACGACTGGCTGCTCCTTCCGGGTGCGAAAGACACTCCGACCGTACCCAGCCTTTACGCCGGAGACACCCTCGCGATTCCCACCGCGTCGAAGAATCAGGGACTTGCCAAGGAATTCCTTGAGACGTATCAATCCGACGACGTGCAGAAATACGCGGCCGGCAAAGTCGGCTCGCTTCCTGCAGTATCCACGGTAAAGGCGGCGGACGTCCCGGGGCTGGGACCGATCGTGCAGGATATCGTCGGGTACGCCTCGAAGAAGGTGGGCATCGGCTGGACCAGCACCCTTCCGGGTTCGCTCGGACAGGCCTTTGTCGACGCGGAGGCACAGAAGCTGCTCAGCGGGCAAGTGACCGTCGAGCAGGCGGGCAAGGACCAGCAGCAGCAATTCGAGACGTACAAGTCGCAAAACGGGTGATCGCCCCAGGGGCGCCGCCTGCGGTGCAGCGGACGGCGCCCCGCCCCTTCCCAACTGACTGGAAACTCAAATGACCCACGCACCCATCGAACTGGTGGCCCCCCAATCGGCCGCGATCCGCCGGCGAACCCATCCAGGACGTGACTCCCGGTCGGTGTTACTTCTGCTGAGCCCGGCGATCGCGATTCTTGGGATCTTCTTCGGCGTTCCGATCATCGACCTGGTTGTCACCTCCCTGTCGAGCTGGTCGGGAGTCGGCGACAGGACCTTCGTAGGCGCCACCAACTATGTCAACCTTCTGGGCGACAGTACGGCCTGGTCGGCACTCACAAGGTCCGTGACACTCGGCCTGGGAACGGCGATCGGCATCTCGATCATCGCCACCCTGTTGGCTGCCCTGGTCTCGGGCGGAATCGCCGGAAGCAACATCTATCGGATCGTCTGGTTCCTTCCCGCGATCGCGCCGCCGTCGGCTGTCGCCGTGTTCTGGGCGCTGTCCGTCCAGCCGAAGTCCGGCGTTGTCAACGCAGTCCTCGGAGCGGTGGGCCTCGGTGATGATCACGCATGGCTGGCCGATCCATCGACGGCGCTCGGGGTGGTCATCGCCGTAGCGATGTGGCAGGGTGCGGGCTTTGCGTTTCTCATCATCTTGGGCGCAATGGAGGAAGTTCCCGTGTCCACGTACGAGGCGGCGGCGATCGACGGAGCGGGCCCGATCCGCCAGTTCTTCTCGATCACGCTGCCCCTGGTCCGTCCGGTACTCGCCATGATCCTGCTCCTCGAGTCGATCTGGGCATTCAACGGCTTTACCCTCGCCTGGGGCATGACCCAGGGAGGCCCCGGTGACGCCACAACCATCCTTCCCGTTCAGGTGTACAAAGACGCCTTCCAATCCGGGAATTTCGGGACAGCCGCGGCAATCAGCGTTGTCGGCGGCGTCATCCTCCTGGCTGTCGGATTCGTCGGCCATTGGCTCGGCTCGCGTACGGCGGTTGACGCATGAGCCGGCGACGCATGAGCCGTCGACGCATGAGCCGTCGACGCACGGTCAGAGTGACCACCGCAGCCGGTCAGCTTTGGGCGATCCTCTGGAGCCTGCTTGCAGCCGTCCCATTCGTGCTCATCATTCTTCTGGCCTTCAAGTCCAACACCGACATCTTCACGAATCCACTGGGCATCATCGGCGTGGAGTGGAGCCCGCAGAACTTTGCGGAAGCCTGGACGGGCCCGCCCGGCGGGCAGGGCTTCGCCGGCTACCTCCTGAACTCGGCCGTCGTGGTCATCGTTGCGATCACGGGCTGTGTGTTGCTTGGAGCGTTCACGGCGTACTTCGCGACGCTCGCGTCGGCGCGAGTTCGGACCGCGGTCATCCGCGGCTTCTTGGCAGCGACGACTCTCCCACTGATCATGTTGTTGATCCCGTACTACACGGCCTTCAACGCGGCCGATGTCCTCAGCCAACCCTGGGCTCTGGGCGTCGTCTATATTGCCGTTTGCCTACCGACCTGTGTCCTGATCCTTCACAGCTTCTATCTCGGATTCCCGCCAGAGCTGCGTGAGGCGGCTGCCCTCGACGGACTCGGAATCGTCCGCACCTTTGTGGCGGTCGTGCTCCCGCTGTCCAAAGGCCCCATTGTCGCCGTAGCTATGGTGAACGGGTTCTTCGTTTGGGGTGAGACGCAACTCGCGATCGTCCTGCTTCAGTCGCCGGAGAGCCGCACGATTCCGGTCGGGCTGCTGGACTTCCAAGGCCAGTTCGGCGCTAACACCGGCGCGATCTTTGCCGGCTTGACGATGGCGACGCTCCCTCTGATCGTGGTCTATCTCATCTTCAACCGTTCGATCGCAAAGGGTGTCGCGCTGGGCGGCGTATTCCGGTGACGGCCGACTGAGCAAAGCCGTTGGCGGCCTCCCCATCGTCGATCCAGTGCGCAGCTCTTTCGCGCAGCGGTCGGGAATGGGGAGGCCCGGGTACATCGGGCTCGAGCGTTGGGCTCTATGCGCCGGCCACATCGGCGAGCGGCTCAGCCCAGCCCATGCGCGGGTCCGGTCGAGAGTCGTCCGACCACATGCCGGTGCACGTGTACGCAACGGCCATATTCGACTCGGGATGAGCGAACCCGATGTTTCCGCCCGCCCCGGGGTGGCCGAAAGTTCCACCGGACCCGAATCGCCCGTTCGCGAATTGGGAGCCCAACCAGAATCCCAGCCCGAACTCGGCAAGCTTCTGGTTGGGCACGCTGGCGAGTTGGGGAACGGGGCCCAAGCCCAGAGTGCGTGGCTGGGTCACGAAGTCGAGTGTCTCCGGTGAGAGCAGCCGAATGTGCTCGATCTCGCCGATGGTGGCGGCGTAGATCTTCGCCACCGAACGTGCGCTCGCGATACCGCCTGCGCCGCCGAATTCCATTCGGTGTCCCTCCGCGGTGTTGAGAAACTCGGCCATGTCTGGAATCGACTGCACTTCCTTGAGCAGTTCCTGGACCAAGGGATCAGAGAGATCCACTCCGTGTTGCGACCACAATTCAGCCGGACTGGTGGAGAGCTGGGGGTTCATGCGACTGCGGTACGTGACGTCGCTCTCGCGATCGGCCGGGAGGCCACCGATCCAGAAGTCGACACCGAGCGGTCTGGCGACTCGCTCAGCGAAGAGTTCGCCCGCACTCCTGCCTGTCACTCGACGAATGACCTCGCCGTTGAGATAGCCGAAGGTGAACGGGTGGTACCACGACGCGGTCCCTGGCGCCCAGAGCGGTTCCGCATCGGCCAGCACCTCAATGCACCGCGCCCAATTCGGTAGGTCGCGACTCTCGATTCCCGCCGCAGAGGGAAAGAAGGGAAGACCAGCTGCGTGGCTGAGGAAGTGCGCAACGGTCGTCCGATCCTTACCGCGAACGCCGAATTCTGGCCACATATGCGACACCGGCTCATCGGGGTCGAGCCGGCCCTGTTCGATGAGCGACGCTGCGATGATCGCGATCATGCCTTTGGTCGTGGACCACAACACGAAGAGGGAGTCCCCGTCGATCGCGACACCGGTTTCGGCGTCGGAGCCTGCCCACAGATCGACAACCACGGTCCCCCCTTGATAGACGCACAGTTGGGCGCCACCGGGATCGTCCGATTGTCCGCGCTCGAAAGCATCGGCGATTGCCTCGAAGCCCGGAGCAACGTGACCGTGAATCATGGAATGAGCTCCTCTGATCGCTGGGGGAAGCGGATGTCAAACGTATCGAGCCGCGAGATCGTGCACACGGAATTTCCTTACATATAGGGGTGCGGTCACAAGGGCCACGTGGAGAACGGCCCCGGCGGCGAGCCGGGGCCGTTCCGTTTTGTCGTCAGTGGAGCAGAATCACCTGCAGAGTGCTCCCGCCGGTCGGGTAGCTCGAGCGCGGCTGATCGTCGTTGCCGGGCAACGTCTCCCAGCGCAGCACGTACTGCCCATCGGCTGTTGCGCCGGCGAGGTCATTCTGAAGGTCGACTTCCAGCCCCGGGAAGGTGCCGGTCACCGTTGTCACTGAAGCGGGCAGCGGCTGCGAGGGTACCTGGGCAATCCGATTCAGCGACGAGTCGATGATGATGGACTGCTTGCCGCTGGTGCCGTTGCAGAAGAAGTCGACGCTGATGTCGCCGTTGGAGAGGACATGAGAACCCTGCATAGCGACCTGGAAGTTGAGACTCCCGCTTCCCCCGAAGCTCCAGCGTCCGGTCCAGTTGGTGATCTGACTGATCTGCCATGTGCCGGAGGCGGTCGGACGCGCGGCGTACACCTGCGACAGTCCCTGAGCATCGTACTTGTGGTAGGTGACGAGGACGTTGCCGGAAGCGTCGAAACCGATCTTCGCGTTGCCGTTCAGCAGGCCACCGTAATCGGGGACCGGGTCGATCACGTCACCTTGGCCGTACTTGAACGGGGTGGCGAGGGGCGTCCCGTTGTTCGTCACCCAGTTCACGAGATCCTGACTCTTCGCGTACGTCAGCATGCTGTTCGTCGCCGCGTCCGGCGTGTCACGCCATACCCAGATCATGTGGAACCAGCCGTCCGGTCCCTTGGTCGGACCTTGGAAGTAGGAGCTCCATGTTCCTGAAGGGTTGCTTGCGGACCCGTTCCCGTCGAACATCGGCGTGGAGACGAGGTGCGACCACGAGCTCGTCGACTCGTTGTACACATCGAAGTACGTCACGCCGTCCCCGGACCCACCCTCGCGGTAGTCGAAGACCAGGCTTCCGTCGGAGCGGTTGACGAACTCGGGATAGGTGACGGAGCTCTCCGTGGCGGCATCCACCATGTTGGTGACCCTCACCAACGTGCTGATGTCGCCGGGGACAGTGGTGCGGAAGTAGACCAACGGAACGTTGTGCATGTTGCCTGCAACGTGAAGGTTTCCGTCCCGGTCAAGCCCGAGGGAAACGTAGTTGTGGCTGTCCCATCCGAGAGTCGACGGGAGGGTCTGGTAGGTCCAGGCGCCGCCGATCGTATGCTTTGCGACGGTCATGCCGCGGTTCACGTCGTAGTACGCGACGTACTGGTCGTTTCCGTTGGTGAGAAGTCGCTGCGTCACTTGCATTCCGGCCCACGTCGATCCCACCGTGCTTGTCGAAACGACACTCAAGTTGGGATCCGGGTAGGTGTAGCTTTCGCCCCCCGGTGCGCAGTTGAGCGGGCCCGGGGGCGAAGCGGCAGGGGTGGTCGTCGAAAGGCTCCAGGTCTGCGCTCGCAGGTTTCCGCTGTTGGAATACAGTCCAGATCGGCCCCCTACGACGCTGGGGTCAAGGACCGCCATGGTGTAGGTCTGGTCCGCAAGCGTGGCGCTCGAGGCAGCGTCGATCACCTGCGAGCGCAGGGAGTTTCCCGTGCGGGTCAGCGTCAGATCGAGTTGCGTGCCATACGCGGCAACAATTGTGCCGCTGGCGAGCACACCAGCGGACGTGCTGTTGGTCATCCGCAACAACTGCCAGCGCCCGTTGGTGCCCGTCCCTGAGCCGGTCGTGACCCGGAGCACGTAGTAATTCAGACTCGAAGCAGTGGTGCCCTGAAGGTTGCCAACCACGCCAACCCACTCGGAGCCTCCCGGGGTTCCCGTTGTGACGATATTCACCCGAGCGGAAACGGTGTAGTTGTCGCCGAGGGGGAGAGGGCTATAGGTGGCGACGGAGTTGCTGGTCGCGCTGCTTGCCAGGGCGGCACCGCTCGCGATGCTCCAGGTGCCGCGGTCCGATGTCCACGAGCTCCCGAGGGCCCCGTCGGCGCGTTCGAAATCATCCGCGGCGGGGACCGTCGTCGAAAGGCTCCAGGACTGCGCCCGCAGGTTTCCGCTGTTGGAGTACATCCCGGCGCGGCCCCCGGTGACGGCCGGGTCGGCTGTGGTGTAGGTCTGGTCGGCAAGCGTGGCGCTCGAGGCCGCATCGACTACCTGGGACCGCAAGGAGTTGCCGGTGCGGGTCAACGTCAGATCGAGTTGTGTGCCATACGCCGCAACCATGGTGCCGCTGGCGAGCACGCTAGGGCTCGTGCCGTTGGTCATCCTCAGCAGCTGCCAGCGCCCGTTCGTTCCCGTTCCGGAACCGGTTGTGACCCGAAGCAGGTAGTAGTTGAGGTTCGAAGCGGTGGTGCCCAGAACATTCCCCGCGACGCCTGCCCACTCGGATCCGCTGGGGGTGCCCGTTGTCACGATATTGATGCGGGCGGAGACGGTGTAGTCAAGAGCGATGGGTGTTGGGCTGTAGGTGGCGACGGAGTTGCTGGTCGCGCTGCTTGCCAGGGCGGCACCGCTCGCGATGCTCCAGGTGCCGCGGTCTGATATCCAGGAACTCCCGAGGGCTCCATCGGCACGTTCGAAGTCGTCCGTCGCCGGGCTGGTCGCTGCTGCTGCGCTGACGGGACCCGCTAACGCGAGTGCCGTCACGACCAACACCGGAACGAGGAGTCTTGCGACAGCTCGTTTCGATCTTGAGGTGGGTGAGTACGTCATTGTCTCTTCCTTTCGTTGGGTTCCGACCAAACCGCGCTCCCCATCGACGAGGGAAGTGCGGCCTCAATTGCGAGACGTCATGACCACAGCCAGGGCTCGACAGCAGAATCGTCTTCGCTGGTTGCGTGCACCGTTGCTTGTCCTATCGGCGACGAGCTGAAATTACTGCGGAATCACAATGGCGAAACGTTACGCGCAAATCAGTCGCAATTCAAGCTTGGGTCTATATCACGAAGGTGAATTTCATCAGTGTAAGGGGGCGTATGCAACACGAATCGTTTCAGCGTTGGGAACCAAATGATGCAGATTGGTTCTGCGCAGAGACCCGAACAAGGTGCAGCCCAAACCGCGCGCCGTAAGCGATTCGCTTGTTCAGTACTGAACTAAATCCAGTGGAGGAGATAGAGCCCAACCCATCCGAGACCGGTAAATATGATGACCGTGGTCGCCGCAACAATGGCTCGGGTCACTATTCGTACGGACCAGGGGACCAGGATCAGGGGTAGGCCGACGGCCACGGCTCCAATGAGGAGCAGTACGAAGGTGGTCCCGAAATCATGGACAAGATCACGTTCCGGTATGCGGCAACCAAAGACTCCGCACCAGGTGAACGTAGAGATCTCAAAGAATACCCACCCCACTACGATCCCGATTGGCATCGCCCAAATCAGATGGACTGCTCTGCGTTTGGCTTGGGGCGAAGCCATGTCGTTCACGAGTTGGTCCGCCTTCTTAGCTGTGTCCGGGGGTCACGACGGGAGCGTGGACAACTGTCACCGTTCCAGACGCAGTGACACAGCCACTTTCAATCTGTCCCGTCAACGACGTTGGACGACTCATGCTTACCGGACCAGGAGCATATAGCTGGGCGGTGCCGCCCTCTGTCGCCTCGGACGGATACTACGGTGGGGGAGAGCGCCGGGCGGCGCGGAGGGGAGGGACGATGGCCACGTCGCAGGGCGAGCGCGGGACGATGCGTCGCTTCCACGAGAAGTTCGTCGTCGAGGTCAGAACGGTGCCAGCGTCCTCCCGCCGGAACCTCTACATCGTCTCCATCGTGCTCGGCGCCGTCGGGTTGATCGCTTTCCTCGTGGTCCTCGACTCCGTGCGCGAGAGCGACGGGCTCTCGGGGATCGACAAGCCGGTGCAGGCCTGGTTGGAGGGGATGCGGTCGCCGGTGCTGACGGTCGTCATGACGGTCGTCGCCACCATTTTCGGTCCGATCGCGCTTCCCATCATCGTGCTGGTCACCACGGTGTGGTGGGGTTTCGCCGCGAAGCATGCGTGGCGTCCGTTACTGCTTGCCGGAGGCATGCTGGTCGGTGTTGCGACCGTCCAGATCCTGGCTCCGGTCATCGGCCGCGAGCGGCCGCCGATCACCTCCATGCTGCTCGCGGTGGACCACACTCCCTCGTTCCCGTCCGGACACGTGATGGGTGCGACCGACTTCCTCCTGATCACGACGTATCTGGTCTTCTCGCGCCGCAGGCATCCGGTGTCGGCTGTGATAGCTTTCGTCGTCTCGGCCGCGCTCGCCATCCTGACCGCCGCGTCGCGGGTGTATCTGGGCTACCACTGGCCGACGGATGCGCTGGCGGCGATGTCGCTCTCGCTGATCGTGGTCGGGGGTGTGATCGCGGTGGACACGTGGCGCACCGTCAGAGTCGCAACGTCGGACCCGACAGTGGACGGCGGCTAGAGCAGGGCCAGTCTTGCTCGGAAGAAGGCGTAGATTCCGTAGGCGATCCACCCGATGCCGATGGCGATCAGCACGGACGCGCCGAACGGAACGCTCAAGAACGCCTTCAGCGCGCCATCCAGTCCGGTCGTCTTTCCTGGATCGTTGGTCGAGGCACCCACGATGAACAGCACCCCGACGGCGCCGAGTGCCACGCCGCGGGCGATGTAACCGACGACTCCGAGAACCCTCACCCCGGTGCCCCGAGCGCCGGAGGGAACCCTGATGTCGCGGTCGAACCGCTGCGTGACGCCCTTGAACACCATGAAGCCGCCGACGCCCAGGAGGGCGAGCCCGATCGCGACCACCAGGAAGATGCCGCCCGGGGTCGAGAGCAGCTTCGCCCCGAACTCGCTGGTGGATTGGGCTGAACTCGTTCCGCTGCCGTTCGCGAAGACGTAGGCGGTGTAGGCGAGGACGAGATACACGACTCCTTTGACCAGGTTCTCCACGATGTGGGTCGCACGCGCGCGGGCCCCTTCCCAGGAGCGGTCGAGGAAGGCGCTGAGCAGCAGCCAGAGACCGAGCGCGGCGAAACAGATGGCGGCCGCCCACAACAGGAACTGCCCGCCTGGTGCATGGGCCAGCTCCGCGAACGCTCCGGACTGGTCCGCCTCTCTGCCCTCGCTCGTACCGGTCGCCAGAGCGATCGCGATCAAGCCGATGAGGATGTGCAGGAGACCGCTGGCCACGAAGCCGGCGCGGGCGAACCCGCGCACGACACTGTTGTTCTTGGCCGTGCGAGCCGCCTGCTTCGCTGTAGCGCTCATCGGGCCCAGCATACTGAGGGACGAGCCTACGATCGGATGATGGACGAGAACATTCAGGACGTCGTCGAGAGCGACGCGCCGGGTGAGGTGCGCATCGCCCGGCTGTGGTGGGTCGTGTCCGGCGTCGTCGCACTTCTGCTCGTCGTGCTGCTCGCGGCCGTGATCTTCTACCGGGAGGCCGACAAGCCGTTCGGCTTCGAGGTCGAGTGGATGGGTGAGCTGGTCGAGGCACGCGCCCCGGTGTGGACCGTCCCCGCACTCGTCCTCAGCTGGATCGGCGGCGGCATCGCCTCGCTCCTTCTCGTGCCGCTCGTCATCGTGGGTGGCCTGCTGATCTGGCGGCGCCCCTGGGGTGCCCTCTATTACGTGATCGCGGCCGTGACGAGCGTGACGCTGACGACGATCATCAAGAATCTCGTCGGTCGTCCGAGGCCCACGGAGATCCTCGTCACCCCCGACTTCGGGTCGTTCCCGTCCGGTCACAGCGCGAACGCGGCGCTCATCGCGACGACGCTCGGTCTCATCTTCTGGCGGGTCTGGGTCTGGGTCGGCGGCGCGATCTACACCGTGCTCATGATGCTCAGCAGGACCTACCTCGGTGCCCACTGGATCTCGGACACCGTCGGCGGAATGCTCATCGGGGCCGGAGTCGCGGTCATCCTCTGGGCACCCTTCGCCTTCCGGCTGTACCGGGAACGACGATTGCCCCATCCGCCGATCTGGGTGAAGGCCCACCAGCATCCGTCGACGCCCGGAGCGGACGGCAGCCACCCACTGCGTCCCGATCAGTGACGTCGCTGGTTCACCCGCTGCGCGACGAGGGTGGCCACCCCGCCGAGCGTGATCGCGGCGAGGTTGACGACCAACTGGATGAGCGCACCGACGGACTGCTCCGTGGCCCCGTAAGCGAGGGCGACGGCGGCGTTCGCAGCGGCCGGAATCGTCGTCACTGAGATCAGCACCCCGACGAGTGCCCCCGACTTCGCGGTCGACAGAGACAGCAGGCCCGCGATGCCGGCGAGGAGACCGACCACCCAGCTGAGCGCGTTCGGCCTCCAGATGAAATCGGTCAGAGGCCGGGAATGCAGCAGGTCGGCGGGTGACATCAGGTGAAGCGCGGTGAGGAGCAAGGTGAACAGGATGGTGATCACGATGGCGACGGCGAACCCGACGGCGAGCGCGAGGACCGATTGACCGATCATCCGGCGTCGCCACCGCACGAGGCCCACCGAGAGCGCAGCGAGCGGGCCGAAGTCCGGGCCGACGACCATCGCGCCGACGATGAGGATGGGTTCGTCGAAGACCACACCGATCGCACCGATCATGGTGGCGACCGACATGAACGTCAGGAAGGTGGGTGAGAGGCTGGTCTCCTCATGGGTGCGCTGCTCGATCTCCTGCCACACCACCGCGTCGGCGGCATGCCCGGGGGCGGCGCGGCTTGCGCGCTTCGCCGCATCCGAGATCTCGACGCCGATGTCGTCGACCGAGATCGAGCCCACGTGCTGCACCCCGAGTTCCTGGAGCCGGTCGAGAAGGGTGCTCAACCCTTCGCGGGCGACATCGCAGAGCACCAGGTCGCCGGGAGGCCGGGTAGCGGCCTTCGGGATGCGAACGATGTTGGTCGTCGCAACGTTGTCCTGAAGGGTGGTGAGCACCTGGTCGACGAGATCGGCGGGGGCGATGATTCGCAGATGCTGCACGTGGCCAGTGTCGCCGCAATCGAGCCGCGCGCCTGGCGATCGGGGGCGTGTCGGTGAACGCGGCCAGTCGGCGTACCTGGATTCTTCCGTCGTTGCCAAGCTCACCTGATCGGGTCCATCATGCGTGGATGACGAGTCGGGATGAGGCGATCGGCCGCGGGTCATGAATCCGGCGGCTCGTCGCGTGCAGCGCGTCTACCTGACCTTGATGCTCGGCAACACCCTCGCGGCGTCGTTGATCTGGGGCATCAATACGCTCTTCCTGCTCGACGCCGGGCTCTCGAACTTCGAGGCATTCGCCGCGAACGCGTTCTTCACCGCCGGAATGGTGCTGTTCGAGGTCCCGACCGGGGTGGTTGCCGACTCCTGGGGGCGGCGGGCGTCGTACCTGCTGGGCACCCTGACACTCGCCGTCACCACGGCGCTGTACCTCGGACTGTGGTACATCCACGGGCCGTTCTGGGCATGGGCCGTCTCGTCGATCCTCATCGGACTTGGGTTCACGTTCTTCTCCGGCGCGACCGAAGCCTGGCTGGTCGATGCGCTGCGCGCCACCGGCTACACCGGATCCCTGGACGCCGTCTTCGCCCGGGAGCAGGTGTTCTCCGGCGCCGGAATGCTGCTGGGCGCCGGCGGCGGCGGATATCTGGCGCAGGTCGCGGGGCTCAGCGCGCCGTATCTGCTGCGGGCCGCCGTCCTCCTGGTCATGTTCGCGTTGGCCGCGGTGTTGATGCGCGACTTGGGCTTCACACCGCAGCGTGGAGCTGTCCTGCCGGAGATCCGCCGCATCGCCGGCGGGTCCGTCGAGTACGGCCTGAAGGTACGGCCGGTGCG
>JBQCCO010000101.1:0-3358 GCA_051962155.1 Leifsonia sp.
GCACAGCCCGGAGCCGTACAGCCCGGAGCCCAGGAACTACAGCGGTGCCGCCGTCGTCGACCTGCCCGCCCTGGACGACGCGGTGCTCGCCGCCATCGCGGCGGGCAGCCACCACGACCCCCACGCGGTGCTCGGCCAGCACGAGGTCACATCACCTGGGATCGCCGACCCGGTCACCGTGATCCGCACCCTCCGGCCGCTCGCCACCGAGGTCTTCGCGATCCTCGCGAACGGCGCCCACCTGGAGCTCGGCCACATCGGGCACGGCGTCTGGCAGGGCATCGACATCGTCGGCCCCGGCGCCTACGAGATCGAGGCGCGGTACGGGGACGGCAGCGTCTGGACCGCGGACGACCCGTACCGCTTCCTTCCGACCATCGGCCAGCTCGACCTCCACCTCATCGCCGAGGGACGCCATGAGACCCTCTGGACGGCGCTGGGCGCGCATGTGCGCGACCTCGGCGGTGTCGTCGGGACCGGATTCGCCGTCTGGGCGCCGCACGCGCGCGCGGTCCGTGTGGTGGGCGACTTCAACGCCTGGGACGGCACTCTGTACGCCATGAGGAACATGGGCGCCTCCGGCGTCTGGGAGCTGTTCATTCCCGGGCTCGCCGAGGGCCAGATCTACAAGTACGACATCCTCGGCCAGGACGGCCGCTGGGTCCGCAAGATCGACGCGGTCGCCCAGTTCGCCGAGACACCGCCGGCCACGGCCTCCCGCATCACCGTCAGCCGGCACGAGTGGGCCGACGACGAGTGGATGCGCGCCCGCGCCGGGCGCGACCCGCACGCGGGCCCGATGAGCGTCTACGAGCTGCACCTCGGCTCCTGGCGACCGGGGCTCGGCTACCGGGAGGCGGCCGCGGAGCTCATCGACTACGTCGGCGCCCTCGGGTACACGCACATCGAGTTCCTGCCGCTGTCGGAGCATCCCTTCGGCGGATCGTGGGGCTATCAGGTGACCGGCTACTACGCCCCGACCAGCCGGTTCGGCTCGCCCGACGACCTCAAGTACCTCATCGACCGGCTGCACCAGGCCGGCATCGGCGTCATCCTCGACTGGGTCCCCGGCCACTTCCCCAAGGACGACTGGGCGCTCGCCCGCTTCGACGGCCAGGCGCTCTACGAGCACCCGGACCCGCGGCGCGGAGAGCACAAGGACTGGGGCACCTACATCTTCGACTACGGCAACTCCCAGGTGCGCAACTTCCTCGTCGCCAACGCGCTGTACTGGCTGGAGGAGTTCCACGTCGACGGGCTGCGCGTCGACGCCGTCGCCTCCATGCTCTACCTCGACTACTCGCGGGAGGACGGCGAGTGGGAGCCGAACATCCACGGCGGCCGGGAGAACCTGGAGGCGATCGGCTTCCTGCAGGAGGTCACGGCGACGGCCTACAAGCGCAACCCGGGCACGGTGATGATCGCCGAGGAGTCGACGAGCTACACCGGCGTCACGGCGCCCACCTCCTCCGGCGGCCTCGGCTTCGGCCTGAAGTGGAACATGGGCTGGATGCACGACGCGCTGCAGTACATCCACGAGAACCCGATGTACCGCAGCTACCACCACAGCGAGATCACGTTCTCGTTCGTGTACGCCTGGAGCGAGAACTTCCTACTGCCGATCAGCCACGACGAGGTCGTGCACGGCAAGGGCTCGCTGCTGACCAAGATGCCGGGCGACCACTGGCAGCAGCTGGCGAACGTCCGGGCGTTCCTCGCGTTCATGTGGGCGCATCCCGGCAAGCAGCTGCTGTTCATGGGTCAGGAGTTCGGCCAGCCCTCCGAGTGGAGCGAGGAGCGGGGGCTGGACTGGTGGATCCTCGACCAGCCGGCGCACCGGGGCCTGTGGAAGCTCGTGGCGCAGTTGAACGCCGTCTACCGCGACAACCCGGCGCTCTGGATCTGCGACAACGAGCCGCGCGGCTTCGAATGGCTGGACGGATCGGACGCGCAGGGCAACGTCCTCGCGTTCCTGCGGAAGGACCGGGATGGCGAGCCCATCGCCGTGCTGTTCAACTTCTCCGGCAATCCGCACAACGACTACCGTGTCGGACTGCCCTTCGCGGGCGAGTGGGAGGAGCTCCTCAACACGGATGCGGAGACCTTCGGCGGCTCCGGCGTCGGCAACTTCGGCGCGGTGACCGCGGTGGACGAGCCGTGGATGGGACGCCCGGCGTCGGCGGTGCTGAACCTGCCGCCGCTCGGAGCGCTCTGGCTCAAGCCGCGACGCTGACGGGGCTGACCGGCTGACGGGCCGACGGGTCGTTCAGGCGCCTGAGTCGAGCCAGGCGCCGTAGCGGACGCCGTCCACGGCATTCTCCGGAACCAGGTTGCGCCCGGCGCGCCAGGTGGCACCGAGGGGGCCGCCGAGCCGGACGGGCAGAATGAAGCGGCGGCTGCCCGTGGCGCGCTTCCGCTGCTCGGCGAGCGCCCGGGCGGACTCCACGCGCGGGCCGCCGATGTGGATGATGGTGTCCGGTTGCGCTCTGCCCTCGCGCATGCTCTCCCCGGCGTCGACGAGGGCGCGGGCGACATCCGTGACCGCGATGGGCTGGAACTTCGTCCTGGTGGGCGACAGGAACGCGCCGAAGGGCCGGCCGCGGTCGATGATGGCGGTGACGAAGTCGTGGAACTGCGTGGCCCGGACGATGCAGGTGTCGAGTGCCGAGTCCAGATAGGCCCGCTCCTGCGCGACCTTGGCCCGGTAGTAGCCGTAGGCGGAGTGATCGGCGCCCACGATGGAGAGCAGCACTGCCCGGCTGACGCCGAAGCGTGCCGCCGTGTGCACGAGGTTCTGGGCACCCGTCGCGAAAACGTTCGCCGCCTGCTTGCCCAGCGCGTTGCTCGTGTCGATGACGACGTCCACGCCATCCACCGCCTCCTCCAGCCCGACTCCGGTCACGAGATCGGCGGTGACGTACGACGCTCCCGGGACGTACGGATCGGCGTCGTCGTCGGGAACCCGGCGTGCGGCGACCACCACGTCGTGCCCCCGCTCGATCGCTTCGGCGGTCACGGCGCGACCGGCCAGGCCGGTGCCTCCGACGACGAGAACACGGGACATGCGCAGTCACTCCTCCATTGGGGGCGAACCCGTGGCGGAACCCGGCCTCCCGTGGGAGGGCCGGCAGCGAGACGGGCGATGGACGGCCGTCGGCCGCTGCGCGGGGGGACGTGCAGGGGGCGGCTCAGTACAGCAGCGAGGCCAGCCTAGCCCGCGCCTTGCCCACACGCGGGTCGTCAGCGCCGACGATCTCGAAATACTCGAGGATGCGCGTGCGCACCTCCTCCTTGCCGGCGGGGTGGAGCGTCGGGAAGCGAGTGAGGAGGGGGTCGAACGCGTCCTCGAGGTGCCCGG
>JBQCCO010000102.1:0-13864 GCA_051962155.1 Leifsonia sp.
CGAACGGCGGCCTCGAGGTGTGGGCGAACATCGTCACGGTCCTCGTCTGGGCCGCGGTGTCGTTCGTGGCCGGTGCGATCCTCCTCCAGAACAGGGACGCCTGATCCGCGCGTGAGCCTGGACGCGACGACGACGGAGAACCCCGGCGGTCTCGAACTTCCGAGACCGCCCGGGGTGATCCGCCGCTTCCTGGCGGCGCATCCCCTCACCCTCGACCTGTTCGTCGCCGGCGCGTACCTGGTGCCGGCGATGATCGGCGGGATCGTCGTCTCGGTTCTCCACCCGAGCGTGCAGGAGATCGTGCACCTGGCGTTGTCCGGCATCGCGGGCCTGGCGCTCGTCGCCCGGCGGCACCGGCCTGCGGTGGTCTTCGCCATCGCGACAGCCGTGCTCGGCGCGAGCGTCTTCCTCGGACGCGACATGGATGTGGTGCCCACCCTGCTGGCGCTCTATGCGCTGGCGGTCTACCGCTCCATCCGCTCGGCCTGGGTGGCGTTCGGCGTCACCTCGGCCGTGACCATCATGGGCGTGACGGCGGAGGCTCTCCTGGCGGAGGCGAAGGTGTTCACGCCGTTGCAGACGGCGGCCATCCCATCCGGAATCCTCGTCCTGTCCTTCTCGGTCGTGGCCGTGCTGATCGGCAGCAACGTGGGCAATCGGAGGCGATACCTCGACGCGCTGATCGACCGGGCGCGCCAACTCGCCCGGGAACGGGATCAACAGGCGGAAATCGCTGCCGCGGCCGAACGCAGTCGGATCGCCCGGGAGATGCACGACATCGTGTCGCACAGCCTCACCGTGATGATCACGCTCGCGGACGGGTCCGCACGGGTTGCCGAGGCAGTCGCGGCGGAAGCTTCTGGAGCCGGGCGGCCCGAGCCGGGTGCGCAGCCGGCCGAGACGATGCGACTGGTGGCCGAGACCGGGCGCGGCGCCCTCGCGGACATGCGCCGGCTGCTGGGCGTGCTGCGGGACGGCGACTCGGATGCGGCATCGCGCGAACCCCAGCCGGGCGTCGGCGACCTGGGCGACCTCGTCGCGACCTTCCGCGCCGCCGGACTGCCGGTGCGCATCACCGTGTCGGGGAGCCCTCCGGAAGACGTCGGTCAGCAGTTGACGGTCTTCCGCGTCGTTCAGGAGGGACTGACCAACGCCCTCCGCTATGCGGCGTCCGCCACGGCGGTGCGTGTGGTGATCGTCTTCCGGCCCGACACCGTGATCGTGACCGTCGACGATGACGCGGCCCTGCATCCCGCGGCGGGACAGGGGTCGGGACGCGGGCTCATCGGGCTGCGCGAGCGGGTCAGCCTGTACGGCGGGACGCTCGAGGCCGGACCGCGGCGCGGCGGTGGCTGGCGCGTGCGTGCGGCGTTCAACGCGATCCAGGATGCTGCACGGCTCAGCCCGTCTGCCCTGGGCGTGTCCGCATCCGCAGCCGCACCGTCCGCTTACACCGCGCGCACATCCACTGCCCCCACCGCCGAGCCTGCCCACGCCGCCGAGCCTGCGCCCGCCATCGAGGAGACCCCGTGACCGAGCCCATCCGCATCCTCCTCGTGGACGACCAGCAGCTCGTTCGCCTGGGATTCCGTATGGTGCTCGAGGCGGAGCAGGACCTCACGGTCGTCGGGGAGGCCGCCGACGGTGCGCAGGCGGTGGGTCTCGCGGACGAACTGCGGCCGGACGTGGTGCTCATGGATGTGCGGATGCCCGCGCTCGACGGCATCGAGGCGACCCGGCGCATCGTGGACGCGAACCCGGCCGCGCGCATCATCATCCTCACGACGTTCGACCTCGACGAGTACGCCTTCGGCGGCCTGCGCGCGGGAGCCAGCGGTTTCCTGCTCAAGGATGCACGGCCGGAGGAGCTGACCGCCGCTGTCCGCGCGGTGGCCGCCGGCGACGCGGCGGTCTCCGGACGCGTCACCCGGGCGATGCTGGAGCTCTTCGCCGACCGGTTGCCGACCGCTGGCCCGGGCACCCGGTCGGGACACGACCCCGCCGCGGCGTTGACCCCGCGCGAGCGCGAGATCCTCGTCGCCATGGGCGAGGGCTTGAGCAACGGCGAGATCGGCGCCCGGTTCTATCTGACGGAGTCCACAGTGAAGACGCACGTCGGTCGTGTGCTCGCCAAACTCCACCTCCGCGACCGCGTCCACGCCGTCATCTTCGCCTACGAACACGGTCTGCTCGAGCGCTGAGTTCAGCCACCATCAAGCCGCACCTCGCTAGGCTCGGTGCGGTATGGGCATCCTGAAACTGAGCTTCTGGGCAGACGTCGGTGCGTGGGCGGTAGCGGCCGGCTGGAACATCGTCTCCGCGGTGTGCATCATCGGCGGCGCGTTCCTGCTGAGCTGGATCCTGCGAGTGGTCATCCGGCATGTGGTCGCGCGCATCGTGAGCGGAGTGAAGAAGGGTCAGAACGTCAGCGACACGCAGGCGCTGATCGCCTCGCCGCTGGCCGCGGTGCGGGTCGTGCAGCGCACTCGCACGCTCGGCTCCGTGCTCTCCAACATCGTCAACGTGACGATCGGGATCATCGCTCTGATCCTCATCCTCAACATATTCGCGTCGAACGTGCTCGGCTCCTTCGCCCTGTTGACCGCCGCGCTCGGCGCCGGCCTCGGATTCGGCGCCCAGAACATCGTCAAGGACGTGCTGAACGGCCTCTTCATGGTGATGGAGGACCAGCTGGGCGTCGGCGACATCGTGGACCTCGGCACGGCGACCGGTGTCGTGGAGGCGGTCGGCATCCGCATCACCCAGGTGCGCGACGTCAACGGGACGCTGTGGTTCGTCCGCAACGGCGAGATCGTCCGCGTCGGCAACATGTCGCAGGGCTGGGCGCGCGTCATCATCGACCTGGCGGTCCCCTACGACGTCGACATCGAGGCGGTGCAGGCGAAGATGCTGGAGGCGGCGAACGCGCTGGCGACCAGCACGAAGTGGCGCTCGCGGATCCTCGAGAGGCCGGAGCTGTGGGGTCTCGAGTCGATCTCGGCCGACGCCTTGGTCATCCGCATCGTGCTGAAGACCCGCACGACAGCGAGGGACGACGTCTCCCGCGAGCTCCGCATGCGGCTCAAGCAGGCACTGGACGAGCTGGATGTGAAGCTGCCTTCGCTCTCGGCCGTCGTCCTCACCGGCTTCGACAGTGCCGCGAGCGTCATGGGGGCGAAGCCACCGCGGACCCGCCCGAATCCCACCGTCACCCCTGAGCCGCCGCTCACCGGGCGAAAGGCCCGAGCGGCAGCCAAGCGCAACCCGGAAGGGACCACCGGATGACCATCCCGATCGGCCCGCAGCCTGCCTTCTACGACCTGGTCGGAGGCCACCCCACCTTCGTCCGCCTCGTCGACACCTTCTACCGCGGCGTCGCCGACGACCCGGTGCTCCGCCCGATGTACCCGGAGGAGGATCTGGGCCCGGCGAAGGAGCGGCTCACCCTGTTCCTGGAGCAGTACTGGGGCGGCCCCGGCACCTACAGCGAGCAGCGCGGCCACCCGCGACTGCGGATGCGCCACAACCCGTTCCGGGTCAACCCGGAGGCGCGCGACCGCTGGCTGGCCCACATGCGCACCGCTGTGGATGAGCTCGGCCTCCCGCCGCTGCTGGAGGAGACGCTCTGGAGTTACCTGGAGCGAGCAGCGTTCGCTATGGTCAACACATTCGAGGAGTAGCCCTCCCCGCCGCCCCGTTGCCGAAGGAGACACGGATGCCCGAGACCGATGCCGCCGACGAGCTTGGCGAGACCGACGCGATCGTGGTCGGGGCGGGCCTCTCCGGGCTCGTCGCCGCGTCAGAGCTCCTGGATGCGGGACGACGCGTCCTCATCGTGGAGCAGGAGCCGTCGGCCTCATTCGGCGGCCAGGCGTGGTGGTCGTTCGGCGGGCTGTTCCTGATCGACTCGCCGGAGCAGCGACGGATGGGCGTCCATGACTCCCTGGCGCTGGCCCACGACGACTGGTTCGGGTCGGCGGCGTTCGATCGCCCGGAGGACCACTGGCCGCGGCGCTGGGCGGAGGCGTACCTCCAATTCGCGGCCGGCGAGAAGCGCGCCTGGCTGCACGAGAAGGGCGTCCGGTTCTTCCCGGTCGTCGGCTGGGCGGAGCGGGGAAGCGGCATGGCGGGCGGCCACGGCAACTCCGTCCCGCGGTTCCACGTCACGTGGGGAACGGGACCCGGGGTGGTCGAACCGTTCGCTCGCCGGGTCCACTCGGCTGCTCTGAACGGGCGCGCGGCGATCCGCAACCGGCACAGGGTGGATGAGCTCATCGTCGAGGGCGGACGGGTGACGGGCGTCCGCGGCGCCGTGCTCGCTCCCGACCCGGCGGAGCGCGGTGCGCCGAGCAACCGCGAGGTCGTCGGGGACTTCGAGCTGCGCGCGCCGGTCGTGATCGTCGCCTCCGGAGGGATCGGCGGCAACCACGACCTGGTCCGCGCGGCCTGGCCGAGCCGGCTGGGCGAACCGCCCGCTTCGATGCTGTCCGGAGTCCCCGCTCATGTGGACGGGCGGATGCTCGGGATCGCGGAGACGGCCGGCGCGCACCTCATCAACGGCGACCGGATGTGGCACTACACCGAGGGCATCCAGAACTGGAACCCGGTCTGGGAGAGGCACGGCATCCGCATCCTCCCGGGTCCGTCCTCGCTGTGGCTGGACGCGCGCGGCGACCGGCTGCCGTCTCCGCTGTTCCCGGGCTTCGACACGCTCGGGACGCTGGAGTACCTGCGACGGACCGGCTCGGACTACAGCTGGTTCGTGCTGACGCAGAAGATCATCGAGAAGGAGTTCGCGCTGTCCGGCAGCGAGCAGAACCCCGATCTGACCGGCAAGGATGTGCGTCTGCTCGCCAAGCGCGTCGCGCCGGGCGCACCGGGGCCGGTCGAGGCGTTCAAGGAGAACGGCGCGGATTTCGTGGTGGCCGATACGCTCGACGAGCTTCTCGCCGGGATGCAGCGCATCGCCGAGGTTCCGCTCGACGTCGAGCTCGTCGCCCGGCACATCCGCGAGCGGGACGGGCAGCTGGACAACGAGTTCGGGAAGGACCTGCAGCTGGCGGCGATCCGGTCCGCGCGGAAGTACCGTGGCGACCGTCTGATCCGGGTGGCCTCGCCCCACAAGCTGCTCGACCCGGCGGCAGGTCCCCTGATCGCGGTCAAGCTGCACATCCTGACCCGGAAGAGCCTCGGCGGGATCGAGACCGACCTGGAGGGGCGAGCGCTCGACGCCGACGGATCCGTCATTCCGGGTCTCTTCGCCGTGGGCGAGGCGGCCGGTTTCGGTGGGGGCGGGATGCACGGCTACCGTGCCCTCGAGGGCACGTTCCTCGGCGGCTGCCTCTTCTCCGGCCGTCAGGCCGGCCGCGCCGCCGCCCGCGCCTGACTCGCTCTCGCCCCACCATCGACTCCGCAAAGACTGCACGCCCCACCCGCGTGTCGCGTGCAGTCTTTGCGTACTCGACAGTGGGGGCCGGGGTCAGCGGCGGAGGGTCCAGGCCTGGCGGCGGACTAGGGTGTGGCCCCGGCGGGTCGTGAGGCGGGTCCAGGGGCCGGTCTCGTGGATGGTGACGGTGTCGTCGTCGCCGAGGAAGCCGAGACTGTCGGCGGCGAAGCCGGCGCCCCACGGCACGTACTCGAGCCCTTCGATGGGGCGGCCCCAGACTTCGGCGCGCACGCGCTGGACCAGCTGCTCCCCCGTTCCGGAGGGTATCGCGGCGGCCACCTCGGCCACGCCGGCCTGGGCGGTCTGCTGGAGCAGCGTGGAGGGCGCCTCGCCGACCTTGCGCCACCCGCCCCGCGGCGGGGAGATTCCGGCCCAGGTGACCGTCGAGACCTCGAGCGGGAGGCGGATCTCACGCGGGACGTCCTCGGGCAGCTCTGCGGCCTCGGCCCCCTCGCGGACGCGCGCCACCCGGTCGAGCAGCGAGCGGATGGGCACGACCGCGTCGAACTCCGGCTCACTGTCGACCGCGAAGGTGCGCAGGCCCAGCACGGTGGGCGTCTCGTCCATCAGACCGCGGGGATACAGGATCGCCGTGTAGACGGCGAGGACCCCCGATCCGGCGATCAGGCGCACGGAACCTTCCTCGACACGGGCCGCCCTCGACAGATACGTCTGCAGATCGGCGACGGCGAGGGCATCCATACGGGAAAACGACTGGCTCATCTGCTGTCTAAACTACCAACACACCACCGACTTGGAGGCACTGTGACCGAGCCCCTGGCTTCTCTCCTGACCGCGCTCGATCTCACCGACACCGGGGCACGCACCAGTGAGGACATCTTCACCGGCCCGTCGCAGTGGATGCCGCTGGGCCGCGTGTTCGGCGGACAGGTCCTGGCGCAGTCGATCATGGCCGCGACGCGCACCGTGGGTGCGGAGCGCAGCATCCACTCGATGCACGGCTACTTCCTGCGGCCGGGCGATGTGAACTTCCCGATCACGTTCTCGGTGGACCGCATCCACGACGGCCGTTCGTTCTCGACGCGGCGCACGCAGGCGTACCAGAACGGGCTGCCCATCCTGTCGATGATCGCTTCGTTCCAGACCGAGGACGAGGGGCTGGAGCACCAGGAGGCGATGCCGGACGGCCTGCCGGAGCCGGAGAGCCTGCCCTCCACCGCGTCGACGCTGGAGGATGTGCAGCATCCGGTCGCACAGTATTGGGCCAGCCAGCGGCCATTCGATATGCGGCACGTCTCCTCGCCCATCTATCTCTCTGTCGAAGGGGATCGGGTGGCGCACCAGGCGGTGTGGTTCCGGACCCTCGGCGACATGCCCGACGACCCGGGCCTCCATCGCGCGGCGCTGGCCTACGCGAGCGACTACACGATCATGGAGTCGGTCATGCGCCGGCACGGGATCGCGTGGGCGACCCCCGGGCTGAAGGCGGCGAGCCTCGACCACGCCATGTGGTGGCACCGGCCGGCGCGCGTGGACGAATGGCTGCTCTACGTGCAGGAGTCGCCGACCGCGAGCGGCGGGCGGGGACTCTCCCAGGGGCGCATCTTCACACGGGAGGGCCGGCTGGTGGCGAGCGTCGCGCAGGAGGCGACCATCCGGCTCCCGCACCCGGAGGACTAGGCAGCCGTTCCTCGTCAGCCGAAGGTGCTGCGCAGCAGGACCGTCCCGTTGTCGGCCGAGCGGATGTCGACAGTGGCGATGTCCTTCAGCGGGAGACTGATCGTCGCGACCGGAGTCGCCGTGGTGCCTTCGTCCGCCGTCCACGTGGAGACCTGGTGCTCGTGGCCGGAACGGTCCGTGACCACCATCGCGTACGCCCAGGCGTGGCCGCTGTCCCCGCCGATGCGGGCATAGCTGCAGCGCGACTCGACGCGGGTGCCCCAGGGCTCGGAGGTGAGTCGCAGGTCTGCGCTGAGCGGGCTCGGCTCGACCTGATGCATCACCACGGCAGCGACGGGTGCGGGAGCGGGAGCGAGAACGGACGGAAGGACGAAAGCGCCGATCCCGATGAGGATCGCGGTGGTCACCGCCGAAAGACCGGCCACGAGCCAGCGGGCGCGCACCCTCCGCCGGCGCACCCGGTGCAGGAGCGACGGCAGCATGTCGGCTGAGGGTCCCGGCGCCTCTCCGCGGTCGGCGGTCGCGACGTCCTCGTCGAGCAGCGCAAACGCCTGCTCGCGCGGCACCCGGCTCAGGATGCCCGGCATCCCGGCCAGCTCGCCCACGGCGTCCGCACACCGCTCGCACTCGCGCAGATGCGCCTCGAACTCCCGGCGCTCGGTCGGCGACAGAGCGCCCAGCACGTAGGCGGCATCCCAGGTGGCGAACTCGTCATGGGTGGTCATCGTTCTGTCACACCCCTCTCCTGGAGTGCGAGCCGCAGGGCGCGCAGGCCGTAATGCAGGCGGGACTTCACGGTTCCCTCCGGGATGTCGAGCTCACGGGCGATCTCCGCCACGGAGCGCCCACCGTAGTAGGCGTGCACGATGACCGACCGGTGCTCGACGGACAGTTCTGCCAGGGCGTCGGAGACGAGCCAGGTATCGAGGACGGCGTCCGCCTCGCGGTCCGGCGCCGGACGCTCGGGAACCATGTCGGTGCCGAACTCATGCCGGTACTGGGCGCTCCGCCGGCCGTCGATGACGAGGTTGCGGGCGACCGTGAACAGCCAGGTGCGAGCGGACTGCTGCGACTGATCCAGGACGGCAGGCTTGCGCCACGCACGCAGCAGCGTCTCCTGCACGATGTCGTCGGCCATCGCCCGGTCGCCGGTGAGGTGCACGACGTACCGCCAAATGGCCTGCGCGTGCTGGTCGTGCAGTTCGCGCAGCAGGCGGGCGTCCTCCTCCGGCATGTTTCACCTCCACTCTTCACACGATGCAGCGGGCGGAAAGGTTCACGCGCCACGCTTGAACCGATCACCAGATGGTCTCGTGAACACCGTAGAAGATGCATCCGCCGACCGGGAGGAATTCCAGTATGAACGACCACGCACCGCTCACCCGCCGCACGCTCGTCTCGATCGGCGGAGCATCCGCCGGAGCCGTGCTCCTGGCAGCGTGCACACCCGGCGGTGCCGCCGACTCCGGCGGTGCGGGTGGATCCGGGGCCGGCGGCTCCGGGTCGGGTGGTTCGGGCGGTTCGTCCGGTGGAAGCGGGACTGCGCAGGTGTCGCTGGCGTCCATCCCGGTGGGCGGTGCCGTGTCGGCGACGCTCGCGGGCAAGCCGATCGTCGTCTCCCAGCCGGCCGCCGGCAAGGTGGTAGCGTTCAGCGCCGTCTGCACCCACCAGGGATGCACGGTCGCGCCACAGGGCAAGGAGTTCGACTGCCCGTGCCACGGCTCGCGGTTCGATGCGACGACCGGTGACGTCCTGGGCGGCCCCGCACGCGACCCGCTGCCCAAGTTGAAGACCCAGGTCTCAGGCGACTCCGTGACCGTCAGCGCCTAGGGGCTGCCGTGGAGGTGAAGACACCGTAGGACGGCAGCGTGCGAGGGGCCGGTCAGGCGCGCTTGGCGAAGACGACCGGCTCCTCCAGGTAGGGCGTCCAGGCCGCGCGCTCGCGGTCGTTGATCCGCCGGGGACGCTGTGTGGTCGCATCGACGAGCACGATCGTCGTCGCCGCTCTCGAGAACAGCGTCTGCGGCTCGGTTCCCTCCGGCGACCACACCTCGTAGCAGACTTCGAGGCTGGCACCGCCGAGCCGCCCGAGCCACAGCTGCACGTCGAGCGGCTGCCGCAGGTACGGGATGGGCGCGAGGTACTCGATCTCCTGCCGGGCGATGAGCGTCAGCGTGTCCGCGCCGGGTCGCCCATCCAGCACGGCCGTGGTTCCGCCGATCGCCTCGCCGCTATCCGGAACAGCGCCCCGATCCGCTGGGTCGCTGTCGTCGGTCGTCCAGAACGCCTCGATGCGCGCCTCCTCGAGGAGGCGCAGCATCTCGGCGTTGTTCACATGACCGTAGGCGTCGAGGTCGCTCCAGCGGAGCTTGATCGGAACGTGGAGTCGCATGGCCGGGCGGTCAGTCGCGGGTGAGCTTGCGGTAAGCCGAGCGGTGTGGCTTGGCCGCGTCCGCGCCGAGACGCTCGATCTTGTTCTCCTCGTAGGCCTCGAAGTTGCCCTCGAACCAGTACCAGCCGGCCGGGTTCTCCTCGGTGCCCTCGTAGGCGAGGATGTGCGTGGCGATCCGGTCGAGGAACCACCGGTCGTGGGTGATGACCACGGCGCATCCGGGGAACTCGAGCAGGGCGTTCTCGAGGCTCGAGAGCGTCTCGACATCGAGGTCGTTGGTCGGCTCGTCGAGAAGCAGGAGGTTGCCGCCCTGCTTGAGCGTCAGCGCCAGGTTGAGGCGGTTGCGCTCACCGCCGGAGAGCACACCCGCCTTCTTCTGCTGGTCCGGTCCCTTGAACCCGAAGGTGGAGACGTAGGCGCGCGACGGGACCTCGGTCTTGCCGACCTGGATGTAGTCGAGTCCATCGGAAACGACCTCCCAGACGTTCTTGTTGGGGTCGATGCCGCCGCGGCTCTGGTCGACGTACGAGATCTGCACGGTCTCGCCGACCTTCAGGGCGCCGCCGTCGAGGGGCTCGAGCCCGACGATCGTCTTGAACAAGGTCGTCTTGCCGACACCGTTCGGGCCGATGACGCCGACGATCCCGTTGCGGGGCAGCGTGAAGGTGAGGCCATCGATGAGCCGGCGGTCGCCGAACCCCTTCTCGAGCTCCTTGGCGTCGATGACGATCTGGCCGAGGCGCGGACCCGGCGGGATCTGGATCTCCTCGAAGTCGAGCTTCCTGGTGCGCTCCGCCTCTGCCGCCATCTCTTCATAGCGCGCCAGACGCGCCTTCGACTTGGCCTGGCGTCCCTTGGCGCTGGAACGAACCCAGTCGAGCTCCTCGGACAGCCGCTTGGCGAGCTTCGCGTCCTTCTTGCCCTGGACTTCGAGGCGCTCGCGCTTCTTCTCGAGGTAGGTCGAGTAGTTGCCCTCGTACGGATACAGGTGACCGCGGTCGACCTCCGCGATCCACTCCGCCACGTGATCGAGGAAGTACCGGTCGTGGGTCACGGCGAGGACGGCACCGTGGTACTTGGCCAGGTGCTGCTCCAGCCACAGCACGCTCTCGGCGTCCAGGTGGTTGGTGGGCTCATCGAGGAGCAGGAGGTCCGGCTTCTGCAGCAGCAGGCGGCACAGCGCCACGCGGCGCTTCTCGCCACCGGAGAGCGTGTCGACGGTCCAGTCCCCCGGCGGGCAGCGCAGCGCATCCATCGCCTGCTCCAGCTGGGAGTCGAGGTCCCAGGCGTCGGCCGCGTCGATGTGCTCCTGCAGCGTGCCCATCTCGGCGAGCAGAGTGTCGAAGTCGGCGTCCGGGTCGGCCAGCAGCCCCGAGATCTCGTTGAAGCGGTCGACCTTCTGCTTGATCTCGCCGACGCCCTCCTGCACGTTCTCCAGGACCGTCTTGCTCTCATCCAGCTGCGGCTCCTGCATGAGGATGCCGACGGTGTACCCGGGGGTCAGCTTGGCGTCGCCGTTGGAGGGCGTGTCGAGACCGGCCATGATCTTCAGAATGGTCGACTTGCCGGCGCCGTTCGGACCCACGACGCCGATCTTCGCTCCGGGCAGGAACGCCATCGTGACGTCGTCGAGGATCACTTTGTCGCCGACCGCTTTGCGGGCCCGCACCATCGAGTAAATGTATTCGGCCACTCTTCTTCTCAAACTCCCTGTCGTCGGCTTACTGCCGTATTCGAGGATACCGGGGTCGTGTCCGGTTTCGGACGGGCCGTTGCCGTTACCAGTCGATCGGACGGGTCTGGCCGATGAGGCAGTTCCCGGTGGAGAGCACCGGTGTCACCATGCTGGAGTACCCGCCCGCGTCCGCCCCGTTCTGCCCGATCAGGCAGGTGTCGCCGAGGCGCACCGAGAACTGGATCGAATTCGCCTTCAACCCGATCGTGGTCGTGTCGACGGTCACCTGCATGTCGGCTTTCGTGAAACCGGCGGCGACCAGGCCGTCGATGAAGTCGCGGCCCTTGGCGTCGGGATGCGCGGCCAGCGTCGCACGATTGACCTTGTCGAAGTAGGGCAGGTTCTGCTGCGCCGTGCCACCGGACACCAGCTGGACGGGCGCCGGCGCCGAGGCGGTCGGCGTGGCCGAAGCGGTCACGGTTGCCGTCGGCGACCCGGCCGGCGAACCGCCCGGAGCGCACCCGGTCAGCGCGAGAACGATGGCGCCTCCCGTCGCGAGAACGAGAGCGGACGCGGCGAAGGGACCGGTCCGGCGGACCACGGGAGACGGCATGTCCGGCATCTTACGGGGACGCCACGGGAATTCCCCCGGCGGCGGTGACCGCATCCCCCGCCGCGCTCTGGCCGGGATGCTCGCCCGATTGCTCCCCCGATTGCTCCGACGGATGCTCGCCACCCTCCGGGCCGGCGGCTCGTGTGAACTCCGATCGCCCCCAGGTCAGGTCGTGGCCGATCGACTCCGCTTCGATCTCGACCGTCATGCCCTGCTTCTCACCTGTCCATTCCCGAAGGCAGAGCCGGCCGGAGACCAGCACCGGATCGCCTTTGGAGACGCAGTCGGCCGCACTCACCGCCAGCCGGCGGAAGGCGCTCACCGTGTACCAGTTGCTCCCGCCGTCCTCCCACGACGACGATTGGCGGTTGTAGCGACGGCGCGTGGTCACGAGCCGGAAGCTCGTGATCGGCAGCCCGCCCTCGGTGACGAGATGGCGCGGCTCGGTGGCGACGAAGCCGCGGACGGCGACGGTTTCGGACATGGTCTCCCCTTTCGAGGCCCACCCTGGTGGCGGGCTCGAATCCACTCTGCCGACCGCCGGAAGCACGCAGACGGCGCAGGCCGATTCTGTGGAGAACTCGGCGCAGTGAACCGGTGGGGACGATTCAGGCGCTGACGTACTCCGCATACGACGCCCGGATCTTGTTCACCTTCGGAAGCGCCACCGCGAGGCAGTACCCCTGGCCGGGGTTCTTGGCGAAGAAGTCCTGGTGATACTCCTCTGCGCGGTAGAACGGCCCGAGCGGCTCGATCGTGGTGACGATGCCCTCGCCCCAGTACTCCGCAGCTCGGTCGCGCGCGGCCTCGAAGAGCTCCCGCTGATGCTCCGACTCGGGGAACATCGCCGAACGGTATTGGGTGCCGATGTCGTTGCCCTGCCGGTTCAGCTGGCGCGGGTCGTGGAGCGTGAAGAAGACATCGAGGATGACGCCCGGCGGGATCACCTCGGGATCGAAGGTCACCGCGACGGCCTCCGCGTGTCCGGTGCGCCCGGTGCAGACCTCTTCATAACTCGGGTCGACCACCGTGCCGCCCGTGTAGCCGGACACCACATCCTGCACGCCGCGGAGGACGCGGTAGACCGCATCCAGGCACCAGAAGCATCCACCGGCCAGCACGAACGTCTGCATGGGAGCCCTCTTTCGATTCGTTTCCCTCCAGTCTGCCGCGCGCGGCGAGCAGTAGGCATCACCACCGGCTTGACGACACGACGGACCGGCTCCCTCGTGGCCCGCGCAACGGCGGTTACCATCACGGCATGCAGTGGTGGAATGACTTCGTCGATTGGTTCACATCATCGGACGCGCGTCCGATGGTCTTCTCTGCGGTGGTCCTCGCGATCGCCGTGATCCTGTCCGGCCTGCTCGCCGCCTGGATCGCCCGGGGCGCCCTCAAGGGACTCCTCACCCGCACCGACCGCCAGCACAAGGCATCCGCCATCGCTGCACTCGTCGACGCAGCGACCGAGGCCTCCGTCTGGAACTCCCTCACGCCGGCCGAGCAGGTCCTGTCCGACCGTGCGGTCGGCCAGGCCGACATCATGGTGCGGCTGCTCCCGATCCGGAACGCGGGCCTGGCAGCGACCTGGGCAGGTCACCAGCTCGCCGAGATGAAGCGGGCGTCGGCGACCTTCGGCTACCAGCTGGATCCGGCCATCGCCGAGTTCCGCGACCGCCTCATCGAGTGGCAGAAGAGCCCGCGCCGCGCCAAGCGGATCTTCCAGAGCGACCTGGAGCGCTGGCGCTTCGAGAGCGCCGAGCCCGAGAGCGCGGTACTGGCCCAGCAGGATGCGTGGGTCGCCCAGCAGCACCACGAGCAGTACGTTCCCGCCACGCCGGCGAACACCGCCGCCGTCGCGCCGGACGAGACCACGATCGCCAACCCGTTCGTCGCGGCGGCCGCTGCCGGATCGCAGGAGCACGACACCTCCCCCAGCCCCCGCCTCGGCCAGCCGGTCTGACGCGGAGCTGCGCACACACTCCACCCATACGAAGGGGGCCCGCATCACCCCCGCGCCCCTAGGCGTTATCCCCCGGGTGTCAGCGGCTGTAAGTCCCCGCGCCCCCCCACACGTCGAAAAATCTCGCCCGCGGC
>JBQCCO010000103.1:0-13912 GCA_051962155.1 Leifsonia sp.
GTGCTCGTGGCACTGACGCTCACGCCCGCGATGCTCGGCTTCGCCGGGGCGCGGCTGACGCCCGGGCGCCGGAAGGCCGCACGGGCGGCGAGGAGGCGGAGGACGGCAGAAGCGACGTCCGGCGCGCCGGCATCCACAGCCGCGTCCGTCGCCACGACCGCGGCCGGGTCCGCCGATCCGGTCGACGCCCCGGGTCAGTCCTTCGCGCACGCCGCGAAGGCCGACATCCCGCCCGGGTTCTTCCGCGGCTGGGTGCGCGCTGTCACGCGCTTTCCCATCGTCACGATCGTCGCCGTGATCGTCGCGCTCGGCGTGGCGGCCATCCCGGCGCTCCAGTTGCGCCTGGCGCTGCCCGATGCCGGGTCGCAGCCGGAGGGCAAGCCGGCGCGCATCGCCTACGACCTGGTGTCCGACCACTTCGGCCCCGGCTACAACGGCCCCCTGATCGTGACCGGCTCGATCATCTCGAGCACCGATCCGCTCGGGCTGATGACGAAGATCGGCCACGAGATCTCCCGGCTGCCGGGCGTCGCCTCCGTCCCCCTGGCCGTTCCCAACGCGACCGCGGACACCGGGATCGTGCAGGTCGTACCGACCACCGGTCCTGACGACCAGAAGACGGCCGCCCTGGTGGCCGAGCTCCGCGGGAAGCACCAGCACTTCCTCGACCAGTACGGCGTCGACCTCAAGGTGACCGGGAACACCGCTGCGCAGATCGACGTGTCCTCGCGGCTGGCGGGAGCGCTGCTCCCCTTCGGCCTTCTCGTCGTCGGCCTGTCCCTCATCCTGCTCACCATGGTGTTCCGCTCGATCGCGGTGCCGATCAAGGCAGCCCTCGGCTACCTGCTCTCGGTCGGTGCGGCGTTCGGCGCCGTGACCGTGGTGTTCGAGTGGGGCTGGCTCGGGGATGCGCTCCACGTCGACAAGACCGGGCCGATCATCTCGTTCATGCCGATCATCCTGATGGGTGTGCTGTTCGGTCTGGCGATGGACTACGAGGTGTTCCTGGTCAGCCGCATCCGCGAGGACTTCGTGCACGGCGGCGACGCGCGCCGCGCCATCCAGAGCGGGTTCGTGAGCTCTGCGAAGGTCGTCACCGCGGCCGCCGTCATCATGATCTCGGTGTTCGCCGCGTTCGTGCCGGAGGGCGACGCGTCGATCAAGCCGATCGCGCTCGGCCACGCGGGCGGGGTGTTCGTAGACGCGTTCATAATACAGATGACCCACATACCCGCGATCCTCCAGCTTCTCGGCGACAAAGCCTGGTGGATGCCGCGCTGGCTCGACCGCATCCTCCCCTCGTTCGATGTGGAAGGCGACGGACTGCAGAAGGAGCTCGAGCTCGCGAACTGGCCCGAGGACGGCGCCCGGATCGTGGCGGCCGCGGACGGGCTGGGCGTCAGCACGCGGAGCCGGCGGCTGGTCGGTGACGTGTCGTTCCGGCTCGCCGACGGGGAGGCTCTCGTGGTGCGCGGTGACGACCGCACGGCCGCGACCGCTGTGCTCATGGCGATCACCGGACGGACGCCCGTCGACTCCGGCACCGTGAAGGTCGCGGGCTTCGTGCTGCCGACCCGCGGGGCGGCGGTCCGCTCGCGGACGGCCGTGGTGCGACTGGATGCGGCCGAGACCCCCGTGGACGATCTGCGCCGAGCGCTGGCCGGGCACCCGCAGCTGGTGGCGCTGGACGCTGTCGACACGGTGACCGATCCGGTCGAGCGGCGGCGCATCCGAGCCGAACTGACGGCTGCGCTCAGCCGCGCCCGGGTCGAGGGGCGGCCGTTTGCGCTCGCTGTCGGCTGCGTCGATCCCTCCCGGCTCGATGACCTCCTCCCGGAGACCGCAGAGCCGACCATCCTCGACCTCGACGACCGGGAGCGAACCGTCGCGCAGCGGTCCGCCGCCCTGGACGAACCCACCGATTCCGACCTCGCCGAGCACGGCGCCCACCTCGAGAAGGCGAACGCCTGATGACCACTTCCTCCCGCCTCCGCCGGCCGCGCTCGCTGTTCTCGCTGGAGCGCCTCCGCTCCGACAAGCGGGTGACCTGGCTGACCATCGCCGGCATCCTGCTCGTCCCGATCACCATCGGCGGGCTGCTCGTCTGGGCGCTGTGGAACCCCACCGATCGTCTGCACGACGTCAAGGCCGCCGTGGTGAACCTCGACACTCCCGTGAAAGTGAACGGCCAGACGGTGCCGCTCGGCCGCCAGCTCGCCGCCGGACTGCTCGACTCGAAGAACGAGAACTTCACGTGGGTCCTGACCGACCAGAAGGATGCCGACCAGGGCGTCAGCAGCGGCGAGTACGTGTCCGTGGTCACCATCCCGAAGAACTTCTCGAAGGCGGCGACCTCCATCGCGGGGACGCCCGGCGAGGCGAGGCAGGCGACGATCGACGTGCGCACCAGCCCGCAGGCGAAGCTGGTCGACCCGGCGATCAGCCAGGCGGTGACGACGACGGCGACCTCGGTGCTCAACAAGCAGCTCACCTCCACTTACATCGCGAATGTCTACGTCGGCTTCAACACGCTCGGCGGCCGGTTGAACACGGCGGCCACCGGCGCGGACAAGCTCTCGGGAGGGCTGACGCAGCTCGCGAGCGGAACCCATCAGCTGGCAGACGGAGCAGCGCAGCTGTCGACCGGTGCTTCCTCGCTGGCAGACGGGATCTCGACATTGTCCGACGGCGCGTCGGGCCTCGCGAACGGGCTCGGCACCCTCGCCTCGAGCGGGACGGCGGTTCAGGGCGGGGCGCAGCAGCTCGCCGGGACGGCGGCGACGACGTCCTCGCACCTGACGGCCGCCACGAACGGGATCAATGCGGCGGTCGCGCAGAACTGCGCTCCGCCGGCCGACCCGGCGGTGGCCGCGCTGTGCGCTCAGCTCAAGGCGCAGCTCACCGACCTGAACACGGCGCAGGCGTACGCCGCGGGCCTCTCCTCGGGCAGCCAGAGCTTTGCGACACAACTCGGGCAGTACACCGGCGGCGTGTCGCAGTCGGCGTCGGGAGCATTGCAGCTTGCGTCGGGCGCATCCCAGTCGGCGGACGGCGCACACCAGCTGGCCACCGGCGTTCAGCAGCTCAGCGGCGGGATCCCGGCACTCGCGTCCGGCGCCGATCAGTCGGCGTCGGGCAGCGCTTCGCTGGCGTCCGGCCTGCACACGGCCGTCGCACAGCTGCCGAGCTACGACAGCGGAGACCGCACCAGTCTCGCCAAGGTCGCCGCCGAGCCCGTGGCGCAGAAGGCATCCGGCACCACGGCGTTCGGGACCTCCAGCATCCCGCTGTTCGCTTCGGTGGCCCTGTGGCTCGGCGCGCTGGCGACGTTCCTGGTCCTTCAGGCGCTGTCGCGCCGTGCGCTGCTCACCTCGCGCAGTGCCGGGCGGATCGCGCTCGACGGCTTCGCTCCGGCGGCTGCGGTCGGTGTCATCCAGGGCGGGCTCGTGGCAGCGGTCATGGCTCCCGCGCTCGGGCTGGACGTCGGCCACTGGTTCGGATTCGCCGGGGTGGCGGTCGCCGTCGGGATCGCGTTCGCAGCGGTCAACCACGGCCTGGCCGCCCTGCTCGGCGGAGTCGGGCGGTTCCTGTCCATGCTCGTCGTCGTGGTGACGCTCGCCTCGGGGATCGTCTCCACGGCGCCCGGCTTCTTCGGTGCGGCGCTGGGATGGCTGCCGACCTCCCCGGCGATCACCGCGCTGCAGGGTGCCATCGACGGCAGCGCGGACGCCTGGCGCGGCCTCGGCGGCCTGCTGCTCTGGGCCGCGTTCGGCTTCGCCCTCGCGCTCATCGCGGTCGCGCGCCGACGCGTCGTGCGCGCCGCGCAGCTCCTCCCCGCCGAGTAGCGCCCCGCTCCCCTCCCCTTCCCTCTCGCTCCTCGCTCCCCCTCCCTCCTCCCCGCGCCCCGCCCATCCCGCCGAAGTGCTCGAAGTTGCACGCGACACGCCGCCGACGCCTGCAACTCCGACCACCTCGGCGAAATGGAGGTCGGGAACGGCATCGGAGTTGGGGAGGGACCCTCCTGGGGAGGGGGCCCCCCGGGCAAGGGCCCTCTCCGGGAACAGCCCTCGCCTAGGTGCTCGTTGTTGCACGCGACACGCCGCCGACGCCTGCAACAACGAGCACCTCGGCGGGAACGGCATCGGGGTTGGGGAAGGACCCTCGTGGGGAGGGGGCCTCCCGGGCAACGGCCCTCCCGGGAGAACGGTCTGGGGAACGCCCCTCTCGGGGAACGGCCCTCGCCGAAGTTATCGTTGTTGCACCCGACACGCCGCTGACGCCCCCAACAACAAGCACCACGGCGGGATGGAGGCGGCGGCGGCGGGCGGGCGGGTGGGGCTAGACGGTCGCGGCGAGGGCCAGGGTCGCGAGGACGACCGTGACCGGCGCGACGATGAGGCCGAGGAGCATGTAGCGGCTCCACCGGATCTCGACCGCGAACGAGGTCAGGCGCTGGTGCCAGAGCAGGGTCGCAAGCGACGCCCAGGGCGTGATCAGCGGGCCGGCGTTCACTCCGATCAGCAGGGCGGCGAGCCGGACAGGGCTGCCGGCCGCGGGCTCCAGCGCCAGGTAGGCGGGGAGGTTGTCGATCGCGTTCGCGCCGACCAGCCCGGTCAGCGAGAGGCGCAGCAGAGCCAGCGGCGATTCGCCCGAGCCCGAGATGGTGGCCATCAGCATCCCGAGCCCCGCCGTCTGGAGTACCTGGATGAACAGGAACAGCCCGCACGCGAGCAGCACCAGCTGCCACGGCAGGAGGCCGAACCGCAGCACTTCGCGCCGGCGCACCAGGAACAGCGCCAGGAGCACGACTGCAGCCGCACTCGCGGGTAGCCAGACCGGGAGTCCGGAGACCAGCAGCGGGATGAGCGCCACGACCACCCCAGCCGATGTCCAGAACTCCACGGGATCCTCGATGCCGTCCCCGTCCCCCGTCTCGTAGCGGACCAGCAGGAAGCGCCGCGCGACCACGAACACCACGACCATCGGCACGACCATGGCAACGACCGCGGGCGCCAGCATGAGCGCCGCGAAGGCGACCGGGGACGGGTCGCCCATCGCATGCTGGGCCAGCAGGTTCGTCAGGTTGGACACCGGGAGGAGCAGCGAGCCGGCGTTCGCCATCCACACGGTCGTCAGCGCGAACGGCAGCGGGTTGAGGCCCGCGTGACGCGCCATGACGATCACGACGGGAGTGAGCAGGACCGCGGTGGTGTCGAGCGACAGGAACACCGTGCTGAGGGCCGCGACGATCACCACGAGCAGCCACAGCAGCCAGGCGCGTCCCCGGCCCCAGCGAGCGGTCTCCTGGGCCAGCACCGTGAACACCCCGGCCTCGGCCGCGAGCTCCGTGACGACCGTGATGGCGACGACGAACAGCAGGATCGGCCAGACGCGATCCCAGAGGACGACGGCATCGAAGACGGGCAGCAGGCCGGTGGCGACGGCTATTCCGCCGAGGACGAGGAGCGCGATGCCCACGATCGCAGTGCGCATCCTCCTCCTCCCATTCCGGCCCGGGGAAGCCTACGCTACGGGAGGGAACCGGAAGGAACAGGATGCGCAAGTACCTCTTCAACGGCGCGATCATCAGCGCCGCCATCGGTCTGTGGACGACCATCCAGACCTCCAGGAAAGGCCCGAGGGACTGGCGCGTCCCGCTGATGTGGGTGAACGCGGCGATCTCGCTGGCCTTCGCGGTCGGAGCCGTCCTGGACGAGTCCCGGGAGGCGTCCGAGCGCGAGTCGCGGTCCGTGGAGGCCCGAAAGGGCCGTTGACCCGCTGATTTCCGCCGATTTCCGCCGAATCTCCCGGCGTGTCCGGCGGGTTGGCAGCGTCTCTGTCCAGGACACTTGTATTCAGGTGAACCTGGAAGGGGATGCGCGATGTTTGGTCGTAGGCGGCATGCCGCGGCAGTGCCGGTGGCACCGGTCCCTCAGCTGACAGACGCTCAGATCCTCGAGCTCGTGCACACGAAGGTGGCCGAGCTCATCGGCGCGAAGGGTGAGTGGACGGTCGTCCGCCGCGCCCAGGACGACACCGACACCATCTTCCACTCGATCCTCGCGCAGTCCGTGTCGGTCGGCATCGCCGCCGCGATCGCCGAGGCACGCCGTCGGATCGAGGCGGGCGAGTCGCTCTCCGAGCCGCAGCACCTCGCGCCTGTCCTCAGGGACGCACCCGCCCCGGTGGAGGCGCCGGCCGTCGCCACCGCGAGCGAGGCGGAGCCCACCGCTGCCGTCGCCGAGACTCCCGCCGAGCCCGCACAGGCGCTGGCCGAACCGGCCGCGATGGCCTGGGAGCCCGCTCCGATCACCCAGTGGACGGACCTGCGCAAGCCGGTCACCGGCGAGTTCCCGCTCGTCTCGCACCGCACTGCGGCCTGACCCGGGCCGCCTCACCGACCGGGACCCGATCAGGACCCGACCGCCTCCGGGCTGTCAGCCGAGCCCCGCCCAGCCCTCCGGACCCTCCGACCCCGCCGGGTACTCCTCCAGCGGGACGCGTCCCTCGCGCCAGGCGGCCAGGACCGGCTCCACGATCCGCCAGCACTCCACCGCCGTGTCGGCCCGGACCGACAGCGAGGGGTCGCCATCCAGAATGCCTTCCAGCACCTCGCCGTAGGCCAGCAGAGCGCCGGGCCCGAAATCGGCCGTGAGGGATGCGCGTTCCAGCCCGAACGGGTCGTCCGTCCCATTGATGTTGACCTCGAGCGACAACGCGTCCGGAGCGAACAGCAGCCGCAGCTTCGCCGGCTCGGTCGTCCCGGTCAGCCCGCTCGGGATGCGCTGCGCCGGCACGAACGTGACGACCATCTCGCGCCGCCGGCTCCCGAGCGCCTTCCCGGAGCGGAGGGTGAACGGCACGCCCTTCCACCGCCAGGTGTCGATCTGCAGCGTCACCTCGGCGAGAGTCTCGGTCTCGCGGGAGGGATCGACGCCCTCTTCGTCCGCGTAGGCGGGCAGCTTCCTGCCCTCGATCTCGCCGGCTGAATAGCGGGCGCGCCGGCTTGCGGTCACGGGGTCGTCGTCCCAGACACGGGTGGCCCGCAGGACCAGCCCCTTGGCGTCCCGCAGGTCGCGGGCGCCGAGCGTCGACGGCGGCTCCATCCCGAGCACCGACATCACCTGCAGCAGGTGGCTCTGGATCATGTCCATCAGCGCACCGGCGGTGTCGTAGTAGCGCGCGCGTCCCTCCAGGGCCAGCGTCTCGTCGTAGAGGATGTCGACGCGCTGGATGTGCAGGCCGTCCCAGAGCGGCTCCAGGATGCTGTTGGCGAACCGCAGCCCCAGGATGTTGAGCACGCTCGACCGGCCGAGGAAGTGGTCGACGCGGTGGATCTGGTCCTCGGGCACCAGGCGGGCCAGCTGCTCGTTGAGGCGGATCGCGCTTTCTCGGTCGGTGCCGAACGGCTTCTCCAGGGCCAGCGTCAGCCCTGCGGGGAGGTCGAACGTGCCGAGCGCGTCGCAGGCCTTCGCGGTGATCGCCGGCGGGAGGGCGAAGTACAGGGCCGGCACGCCGTCCACACCGGATAGAAGCGCATGGTGGTCTTGGGCGCTGGTCGCTTCCGCCTCGACTTACCGGGTATCCTTCAGATGGCGGTCGACCGCCTCGCCCTTCGCCTCCACCGTGGCGAACGACTCCCGGACCCGCGCCCGCCAGGTGTCGTCGTCCAGGGCGTCGCTGCTCGCGCCGATCAGGGTGAACGCCCGCTCCGGCTGATCGGTGAGAAGCTGCCCGATGGCCGGGAGGAGGAGTCGTGACGTGAGATCGCCCGATGCTCCGAGAATCACCAGAGTGCTCACGGACTGCGTCATGCCGATCACAGTACGTCCATACTGGGAATATGTCGCTCCCCATCGAGGATTACGCCCTGATCAGTGACTGCTTCACCGGGGCGCTCGTGGGGAAGGACGGGAGCATCGACTGGGTGTGCCTGCCCCGCTACGACTCCCGCTCGACCTTCGGGGCGCTCCTCGGGACCGAAGACCATGGTCGCTGGCTGGTGGCGCCGGTGGATGCGACCGCGTCCAGCACGCGCCATTACGAGACGGACACGATGATCCTCGTGACCCGCTGGAGGACCGCCGACGGCGAGGTCGAGGTCACGGATGCGATGCCGATGAACGACCACCGCGCCGACATCGTGCGACGGATCCGCGGGGTGCGGGGGAAGGTGCGCATGCGGCAGGACCTGCGCATCCGCTTCGGCTACGCGACCGCCATCCCCTGGGTGCGCCAGCTGAAGGGCGAGCACATGCCGGCGATCGTCGCCGTCGCCGGTCCGGATGCCATCGTGGTCCGCGGCGCTCAGCTGCACGCCGCCAACCACTCGCACCAGGGCGAATTCACAGTCGGCCCCGGCGAGACCGTCGACCTGACGATGACCTGGTACCCGTCGCACCGTGACGCGCCGGCGGCCCTCGACGTCGAGGCCTCCCTCCAGCGCACACGCGAGTGGTGGACGGCCTGGGCCGGCACCTGCGCGCACGAGGGGCCGTACCGCGACGAGGTCGTGCGGTCGCTCATCCTGCTGCGCGCCCTCACCCATCTGGAGACCGGCGGTATCGTCGCGGCGGCCACGACCTCCCTTCCGGAGGCGTTCGGAGGCGAGCGCAACTGGGACTACCGGTTCGTGTGGCTGCGGGATGCGTCCCTCACCATCGGCGTGCTCCTCACTCACGGCTACAACGACACGGTGGACCACTGGCGCGACTGGCTGCTGCGCGCGATCGCGGGAGACCCGAGCGACGTCCAGATCATGTACGGACTGGCCGGCGAACGGGATCTCGCCGAACGGATCGTCACCGCCCTGCCCGGCTACCAGGGCGCGCGTCCGGTGCGCATCGGCAACGAGGCATCCACTCAGTTCCAGGCGGATGTGATCGGTGCGGTGATGCTGGCGCTCGACCACGGCCGTCGCGCCGGCAACGTGGAGACGCGGTTCTCCTGGGCGTTGCAGCGGGCTCTGATGGGGTACCTGGAGCAGCACTGGCGGGAGCCCGACCACGGCATCTGGGAGATCCGGGATGTCCCGCAGCACTTCATGCACTCCCGCGCGCTCGTCTGGGCGGCGTTCGATTGCGCGGTCCGCGGCGTCGAGCTGGACGGGCTCGAAGGGCCGGTCGAGCGCTGGAAGCGCGAGCGCGCCGCGATCCGGGCCGACATCGAGATGAACGGCTGGGACCCCCACCGCGGAACCTACGTCCAGCATTACGGCACGACGGAGGTGGATGCGTCCCTCCTCCAGCTGGTGCAGGTCGGCTTCGTCGACGCGGAGGACCCGCGGATGCTCGGCACGGTCAAGGCGCTCGAGGAGGACCTGCTGCGGGACGGGCTGCTGCTGCGCTACCGCACCGAGACCGGGGTGGACGGGCTGCCGCCGGGCGAGCATCCCTTCCTCGCGTGCTCGTTCTGGCTGGTCGAGCAGTACGCCCGCTCGGACCGGCTCGCGGACGCCACCGCGCTGATGGACCGGCTCGTCGGGCTCGCCAACGACGTCGGCATGCTCTCGGAGGAATACGACGTCGAGGGCCGCTCTCACGCCGGTAACACACCGCAGGCGCTGACGCACCTCGCACTCGTCCGTGCGGCCGACGCCATCAGTGGGCTGCCGCTGTGGCCGGGACTGTGATGACGGACGCCGGCACTCTCGAGGAGACGAGAACCGACGAGCTGCTGGAGCTCGGCTCCCCCTGGGTCACCATCGTCTGGAACGATCCGGTCAACCTGATGAGCTACGTGACCTACGTGTTCCAGACGTACTTCGGCTTTCCGCGGCGTGAGGCCGAGCGGCTGATGATGATGGTGCACACCGAGGGGCGAGCGGTCGTGGCGACGGGGACGCGCGAGGAGATGGAGCGGCACGTGGAGGCGATGCACGAGTACGGGCTGTGGGCGACGCTCACCAAGGCGGACGCGTGACCCCGTTCCGCCGGCGCCGCGACGGCCGGGTGAGTGCCTCCTTCCAGCCTGCGGAGGCGCAGCTGCTGCTCTCCCTCGCGAAGGAGGCGGTGGAACTCGCGAGGGCGGCGGCGACGGAGAACGGCGAAGCTGACCCGGCGCTGCGCCGCCTGCTGCCGGACGCCTACCCGGACGACCCCGAGGCGTCGGCAGAGTTCCGCCGCTTCACCGCGGCCGGCCTCGCCGACCGCAAGGAGCGGAACGCCCAGGTGCTGATCGAATCGCTCGCGGCGCCGTCGGACCATGCGGTCCGCGCCGTCCTCGACGAGGGCCAGGCGTCGGCCTGGCTGCGGACGATCACGGATGTGCGCCTCGTGCTCGCCTCCCGGCTCGGCATCCACGAGGACGGCGACGAGGGCGACATCCACGATGAGGAGTCGGCCATGCAGCGCGCGGTATACGACTGGCTCGCGGGGGTTCAGGAGCTGCTGGTGCTCGCCCTGCGGCCGTAGAAGCGCCGCAGCAGCACCGCGGCCCGAGATCCGACCGGGTGGTTCGCCGCTCAGACCGGGTAACGCACCGCTGCCGCTGCCGCTCCCCCGCCAGGTACGTCCTCGGCCCGCAGCGCATAGACCTTCGCCTTCGAGGCCAGCGCTCGTCGCAGGATCTCGTCCACCACTCCGTAGTCGCCGGTGCCGTCGTCGTCCGCGAACTCGACCGCGCCCGTCTCGTCGTCGATCGTGCCGGGCACCCGGCGGTCGATGTCGATGACGAGCGACTCGACGGCGCCGAACGTCGCGGCCCGGGCGATATCGCTGAGGTCGACCAGGGCGGTTCCCGCTGCGATCCGCGACTCGTACCCCTCCCGGAGGGCCGCCACCTTGCTGGCGTAGAGCCGGTCGAGCACTCCGCGCGCCGCGGCCGCAAGTTCCTCGTCGGTCTTCTCCTCCGGGTTGCCCGCGATGACTTCCGCAACCAGCCGGGGGTGCTCGCTCGCTCCCCGGAAGATGCCGGAGAGCGGTTCGGCGGCGGCGAGGATCAGCGGCTCCGACGAGTTCGCGAGCACGGGATGCAGTGCGCGCTCGATCGCCTGCACGTACTCCAGCATCCGGACCTTCTGGCCCTCCGACCCCTGGATGCGCCCCTCGGCCTGCCGTCCGCTGACCGAGGTCTTGCCCACGGCGTCGGCGACATCGCGCGGCATCCCGGACACGTCCATCCGCTCGGGCGGCCGGTCCGGAGTGAGGTGCAGCAGGCGCACCGAGTTGCCCGCAAGGGCCAGGATGAGCGCGGACTGCGGGAAGGTCAGCGTCCGCAGCAGCGGCTTGACGTAGAAGCGATCGGCGACCTCGCAGGCCGTACCGAGCCGGTTCGGAAGACGGAAGGTCTCGGCCAGGTCGCCGTCGAGGAAGACGGCGAGCGACCGGGACTGGTAACGCCAGAAGTCGCGGTCGTCGAGGATGCGCTGCCCCTCGGTCTGCACGGCCTGGATGCGCGCGCGCGGCACTCCCAGCTTCTCCAGCGCGCGTTCGGCTGCGGTCAGATGATTCTTCAGCTCGATCCGCGCCCGGTCCGCTTCCGCGGGCGTCGTTCCGGTGGGCAGGTAGATGCTCACGCAACCGGGATGGCGCAGTGCGGCGATCCGTTCGACGTCGGCCTTGGTGGGAATGTCCTTGTATTCCACAGTGGTCCTCCTTCAGCCCCGGCGATGCGGCGTGGTCGGTTGCGGTGCGGCCAGTCTCGTCGTCCGGCAGGCGGGTTCACAAGTCTCTCGTCGACATTCCGGGAACGTTTGGACCACGACGCGTGCTCTCTCGTTGACATTTCCGGGATCGAGGCCTACCGTCCTTTAAACCGGTTTAGATGACAGCTCGTGGCTGAGCGGGAAATGCCTCGGGGCAGCCCATGAGCCGGCACAGAGAACGACGAGCATGAGGGATCGCAACGATGCGCAACCGAGTACAGACGATGCCGAGGGCCGCGGCCGCGCTTGCCCTCGGGGCCGCTCTCGCCCTCACGGCGGCGGCCGTCCCCGCGCAAGGGACTACGGTCGCTGCAGCGACTGCAGGACACCGCACCGCCGCCTCCAGCCCGAAGCTGACCAACCTCGCGCACCTGGACTTCCTGCTCGACGACGTGCCCCTGCTCCCCGGCGTCGCCGGTCACACCACGTACCGGGCCGCAGAGGAGCCGGTCGCCCGCGCTCCCTGGGTGTATGCCGATCGGCAGAGCGACGGCACCTTCCGCCGGGTGGGCGGAGGTCCGATCACCGACCCGGCGCGCGGCTGGTACGCGCAGGGCGCCTACGACGCCGACGACATCTCGCGCGCGGCGGTCGTCTACTTGCGCGACTGGAAGCAGAACGGCACTGCGTCGAGCCGGACGACGGCCTATCAGCTGCTCCGCTCACTCACCTACCTGCAGACCTCGGACGGCCCGAACGCCGGCAATGTCGTGCTCTGGCAGCAGCACGACGGGACGCTGAACCCGTCGGCCATTCCGAAGGAGCTGCCCGACCCGTCCGACTCCGCGGAGTCGTTCTGGCTCGCCCGCACGGTATGGGCGCTGGGCGAGGGATACGCCGGCTTCCGCTCGGCGGACCCCGCGTTCGCGACGTTCCTGCGCGACCGCCTGAACCTGGCGCTCTCGGCGCTCGAGCGCCAGTCGCTCGGGCAGTATCCGAGAACCGAGGTGGCGAACGGCGTGACGGTTCCCGGCTGGCTGATCGTCGCCAGCGCAGGGGCCACTGCCGAGGCCGTCCTCGGGCTGAGCGCCTACGCCGCCGTAGAACCCGGCGACACCGAGGCACGAACAGCGCTCGCCCACCACGCCGACGGGATCGCGGAGCTGCAGAGCGGCGGAATCGGCCAATGGCCGTTCGGCGCGCTCCTCCCGGAGGCGAACTCGCCGACGTTCTGGCACGCCTGGGCCGGGATGCAACCCGCAGCCCTGACCGCCGCGTCCGGAGTGCTCGGCGATGCCTCCCTGCAGCACGCGGCGACGACCGATCTCGCTCAGTTCACAGCACAACTGCTGACGACCGGCGGCCCCGACAACGGGTGGACTCCCACCCCGGCCGATCGAACCCAGATCGCCTACGGCGTCGACTCGCGGCTCGAGGGGCTCGTGGCGGCGTCCGATGCCACCGGCGCCACGGGACTCGCCGCCCTCGCCGACGCCCAGGCCGCGTGGTACTTCGGCGCGAACCGGGCCGGCGTGCCGGCCTACGACCCGGCGACCGGGGTCTGCGTCGACGGCATCGCGGGCGACGGAACGGTCAACCGCAATTGCGGCGCCGAGTCCGTCATCCACACCGAGTTGAGCATGCTCGCACTGGATGCCCATCCCGCCATCGCGCGCGCAGCGACCTCCTTCACCCGCACGACCGCGACCGTCGGGCTCAGCGTGGTGGAAGCCGAGAGCGGCACCACGACCGGGCCGGTCGCGACGGTCACCCCTCCCTCGGCCTGGACCGGATCGGCCAACTGGTCGGGCGGAGCCTACCTGCAGGCGGGCGACGGCTCGGCCGTGACTCTGCAGCTCCCCGCCGGCCATCCTGCCCTGCGCGTCCTGCCCATCGCCGATCTCGGGCCGGAGGACCCGACCGACTCCGGCACCACCTCCTGGACCGCCGCCGTGGGACGGGTGACCCTGCCGCTCGGCCGCACGGACAACGTCCGGCCGGCCGAACAGGGCATCGCCCCCAGCCCGGTGTTCCTGCTTCCGCAGACGCTCGCCGTCCCCGTCCCGGCGCAGGCCACCGCGGTCACGGCCCGGGTGTCCGGCACGACACGACTGGATGCGGTGCTCCTGCAGCCGATCGTCTCCCACCTGGGCCTTGCCGGCAGCAGCGCGCTCGACGTCTACGTGAACTCCACGAACCTGCCGGTCCCCCAGCGGCTCGACGTGACGGGTGCGGTCACGGTGGCGAGCTACGACTCGTCCGGCCGTCAGGTCGGTCCGCCCCAGACGCGGGGCGGCCACGCCATCGTCATCGTCCCGCCCGGCGGCT
>JBQCCO010000104.1:0-12623 GCA_051962155.1 Leifsonia sp.
AGAAGTCGCTGCTCGCGATCGCGCAGGACCCGGGCGCGTACCAGAACGCGGTCGGGTTCACCCGCCTCCTCGCCGAGACGACCGCCGCCGTGCTCGTGACGCTCGCGTTCGAGCAGATCTTCGAGCAGTGGTGGGTGTCGCTCATCCTCGCGGCGCTCATCATGACGGCGGTGTCGTTCGTCCTCGTCGGGGTCAGCCCGCGCAGCGTGGGCCGGGCCAATTCGACCGTGCTGCTCCGGCTCGCGGCGCCGATCGTCCGGTTCGTCCGGGTCGTGCTCGGACCGATCCCCGGCGGCCTGGTGGCGCTGGGCAACCGGGTGACGCCGTCGCGCGCGCGGTCGGCGCCGGTGACCAGCGAGGAGCAGCTGCTCTCGATCGTCGACGAAGCGACCGAGTTCGAGGTGCTCGAGGAGGACGACCGGGAGCTCATCCACTCGATCTTCGAGTTCAACGCGACCGTCGTCCGCGAGGTCATGATTCCACGGACCGACATGATCACGGTGGATGCGACGGCCGGCCTCGGCACCGCAATGGGCCTGTTCTTCAGCACCGGGGTGTCCCGCATGCCGGTCATCGAGGGCGGCGATCCCGACGAGGTGGCGGGCATCCTCTACCTGAGGGATGCGGCCAAGCTCAGCTACGAGCGCCCGCTCGGCGCGGATGAGATCACGGTCCGCGACCTGGCTCGTCCCGCGCTGTTCGTGCCCGAGTCGCAGAAGGCGGACGCCCTGCTCGCGGAGATGCAGCGGGAGTCGAACCACCTGGCGATGGTCGTGGACGAGTACGGCGGCATCGCGGGACTGGTGACGCTCGAGGACCTCATCGAGGAGCTGGTCGGCGACATCTCCGATGAGTACGACCATGAGGTGGAGCTCGTGGAGCTGCTCGGCGACGGCCGCTACCGCATCGCCACCCGCCTCCCCATCGACGATCTCGGCGAGCTGTTCGACATCGAGATCGAGGAGGACGACGTGGACAGCGTCGGCGGACTCGTGACCAAGGCGCTGGGCCGGTTGCCGGAGGTCGGGTCGACGGTGAGCGTCCATGGACTCCGTTTCACGGTCGAGCGCATCGAAGGGCGGCACAAGCACGTCGCGACGGTCCTCGCGGAACGGGATGTCGCCCTGCTGCCCGAGCCGGGCGAGCGGGCGCGCTCCACGCGCGACGAGGAGCGGCGCGCCGAGCGCCAGGAGCGCACGGATCGCCAGGAGCGAACCGATCGGCCGAGCCGCCCGGACAAGAGCGATCGGCACGACAAGAGCGACCGCCACGACAAGCCCGATCGGCACGACAAGCCCGACAGGCACGACAAACCCCCTCGGCCCGACCGCCGCACCGAGACCCGCCACACCACCACCCAGGAGACCCGATCGTGACCGAGTACCACGCAGGATTCGTCTCGTTCGTCGGCCGCCCGAACGTGGGCAAGTCGACGCTGACCAACGCTCTCGTCGGCGAGAAGGTCGCGATCACGAGCTCGAAGCCGCAGACGACCAGGCGCGCCATCCGCGGGATCGTGCACCGGCCCGACGGCCAGCTCATCCTGGTGGACACGCCGGGCATCCACCGGCCGCGCACGCTTCTCGGCGAGCGGCTCAACAGCCTGGTGCAGTCCACGCTCGGCGATGTCGATGTGGTCGGCTTCTGCGTCCCGGCCGACGAGAAGATCGGCCCGGGCGACCGCTTCATCAACGAGCAGCTGGACGAGTACCCGCGCGCCAAGAAGGTAGCGATCGTGACCAAAGTGGATGCGGTGGGCAAGACCCAGGTCGCCGAGCAGTTGCTCGCGGTGTCGGCGTTGCGCGAATGGGAGGCGATCATCCCGGTGTCCGCGACGAGCGGCATCCAGCTGGACACACTCACGTCCGAGCTGCTGAAGCTGCTGCCGACCTCGCCGAGCCCCCTGTATCCGGACGAGGCGATCACGGACGAGGGCCTGGAGGACCGGATCTCCGAGTACATCCGCGAGGCAGTGCTGGAAGGCGTGGACGACGAGCTGCCGCATTCGCTCGCCGTCACCATCGACGACATCGTGGAGCGGGACGACAAGGACCTCGTAGAGGTCTACGCCAACCTGTTCGTCGAGCGGGACAGCCAGAAGGCCATCGTGATCGGCAAGGGCGGCAGCCGTATCCGCGATGTGGGTGCTGCGGCGCGCGAGCCGATCGAGCGCCTGCTCGGGCGGCACGTGTTCCTGTCGATCCGCGTGAAGGTCGCCAAGGACTGGCAGCGCGACCCGAAGCAGCTGGGCCGCCTCGGCTTCTGACACGACGCCCGGCGGGCGGCGGCGGGCGGCAGCGTCGGACGGCGGCGGCGAGCGGCGCCGCAGGCCGGAAGTACATCTCGAGGATGATTGCTGCGCCGGGATGCGCGGGTCGGCGCCGCAGGACCGTACCGTAGAACCATGCCCGACCGCCGCCGACTGCTGAGCGCGCTCGCGCCGCACCGTTGGGTGCTGGAGCCGGCGCTGGCCGTCGCGCTGTTCGCGGCGTGGCTGGTGACCGGGCTGCCGTTCGACGTGGCGGCCGCCCTCGCTCTCGTGTTCTACTGCGCTGCAGTCGCGCTGTCGCGCATCCTCCCCGGGGTCGCCCTCGGCCTCGTGTGGGTCGCCGTCCTGCTGGAGCTGACGGAACGTGCGCCCCTTCACGGGACGTTCCGCGTGATCTCGGCGATCGCGGTCGTCGTGACGCTCGTCGGAGTCGCGGCCCACGGCGGACGCGCACTGCGCTGGCTGGACTTCGCGTCCGCGATCCTGCTCGCGCCGGCGTCCGCGTTCCTGTTCACGGTGCTCGGCGACCTGAAGTTCCCCCAGTTCGGGCCGGTGATCGGCGGTTACTACACCAGCCAGGGGCTGGGGTTCGCGCTGATGAGCCTGCTGCTCGCGGTGATCTTCGTGGCCGCCTGGCTGCTCGGCTTCCTGGTGGCGCGCCAGCGCGCCGCGCAGAGTGCGGCCGCCGCGGACGGCGCAGTCGGCTCGGAGAGCACGCCCGACCGGGCGCACAGCCGCTCGTTCCTGGTCTGGCTCGCCTCGAGCGGGGGAGCCCCGATCAACGAGGACGACCCGTCCCGCCCGGAACTCGTGCGCCGGCTGACCCGGCCGCAGCTCACGTTCGACATCGGCGGGGCGGTGGCCTTCACGGCGATCTGCCTGGTGGCCGGGGGAGCCGCGGACCGGTCCTCGTTCCTGGTGATGACCGCGTTCGCCGTCGCGATCGCCCTTCGGCGGGTCTCTCCGGCCGTCGCGCTCTCGATCGCCTGGCTGGCGGCGGTGCTGCAGATGACGACCGGGCACAGCATCCTGGTCGCCGACATCGGTGTGCTCGTGGTGCTGTACGCGACGGGTGCCTACGGCGACCGGATCGTCCGCGGGGCCGGACTCATCTCCGCCGGTGTGGGTGCGGTCGTCGCCGCTCTGTACTTGACGGTCACCGCCGCCGTCTCGCAGGGGTACTACGACCTGCTGTCGAGCGCGATCGCCAGCGTCGCGCTGCGATTCGCGTTCCTGTTCGTCGTCAGCGTGACCGTGCTCGGGCTGTCCTGGGTGCTCGGCCTGCTCGTGCGCACCTGGCGGAACGCGCGGGTGGCCCGGCGCGCGCGTGCCGAGGCGGAGCTCGATCGCAACCGAGCCGTGGAGGATGTGGTCGTCGAGCAGGAACGGACGCGCATCGCCCGCGACATGCACGACGTCGTCGCGCACTCGCTCGCCGTCGTCATCGCACAGGCGGACGGTGCTCGCTACGCCCGCCAGTCCGACCCGGATGCGGTGGATGAGGCACTCGCGACGATCGCGTCGACCGCCCGCTCGGCGCTCGGAGACGTACGGGTGCTGCTCGCCGAACTGCGTCAGTCTCCGTCGACAAGCGCGACGGACTCGAACGAGCCCGCTCATCCGTCCGATCCCGCCGGTCCGACCGCTCACGACGCCCCGCAACCGTCGCTGGCCGACCTCGACCAGACCGTCGAGCACATCCGTTCCGCAGGCCTCGCTGTCGTCCTGGAACGCCGTGGCGACATGACCCGCCTCGGCCCGGCAACGCAGCTCGCCGCTTTCCGTATCGTGCAGGAGGCGCTCACCAACGCGCTGCGCCACGGCGACACCAGCCGGCCGGCGAGTGTCGTCCTCGCCGAGGGACCCGCAGACCGCGGGCCCGGGCTCATCATCACCGTGAGGAACACCATGAGAGACACCACGCTCGAACCGATCACCACCGGCTCCCTGCCCCGCATCGGGCACGGGCTCCCCGGGATGCGCGAGCGCGCCTCCCTCGCCGGTGGTGCGCTCACCGCGGCGCCGGAGGGCAGCGAGTTCGTGGTGTCCGCCTTCCTGCCGGGGACCGCCGCGTGACCGCCACGAGCGTCGACGCGCCCCGGATCCGGGTGCTCCTGGTCGACGACCAGCCGTTGTTCCGGGCCGGGGTGCGGATGCTGCTGAGCTCGCAGCACGACCTCGAGTTCGCCGGGGAGGCCGGCAACGGCCAGGAGGGCGTCCGGCTGGCCGCAGAGAACCGGCCCGATGTGGTGCTGATGGACATCCGCATGCCGGTGATGGATGGGATCGCCGCGACGAGCGCGATCATCGCGGACGCCGAGCGCGCGGGCCGCACACCGCCGCGCATCGTCGTCCTCACCACCTTCGACCTGGATGAGGCCGCCGCCCGGGCGATCCGCGGCGGTGCGAGCGGGTTCGTGCTGAAGGATGCGGAGCCCGAGTTCCTGCTCGCCGCCATCCGCACGGTCCACGCGGGCAGCGCGGTGATCGCGGCCGGGGCTACCCGGGAGCTGTTCGAGTACTTCTCCTCCGCCCAGCCGGCGCGTCCCGCCCCGCCGGAGTTCGCCTCCCTCACCTCGCGGGAGCGCGAGATCTTCGTGCTCGCCGCCCGGGGCCTCAGCAACGCCGAGATCGCGGGGTCGGAGTTCCTCAGCGAGGCGACCGTGAAGACTCACATCTCACGCATCCTCGCCAAGCTGGGCTTGCGCGACCGCGTCCAGATGGTCGTCTACGCGTTCGAGCACGGCCTCACGGTCCCCGAATAGCGGTCCAGGATCATCCTCAGGGAGGACACACGATCGGCCGGCCGCCCGATCCGCCACGCACCCGCGCGTCCCTAGCGTGGAGGGCATGGAGCTCACTCTCACCGACACGGTGGCGCGCGTCGAGGCCGCCACGAAGACCTACGGCACGGGCGCCGGGCGCGTCAACGCGCTCGACGGCGTCACCCTCGGCATCCCGGCCGGGCGGTTCACGGCGATCATGGGCCCGAGCGGCTCGGGCAAGTCGACGCTGATGCACGTGATGGCGGGCCTGGACTCGGTGACCGGCGGCCGCGTGTTCCTCGGCGACACCGAGATCACCCACCTGCGGGATGCGGAGCTGACACTCCTGCGCCGCCGCCGCGTCGGCTTCGTGTTCCAGTCGTTCAACCTGGTGCCCACGCTGGATGTGCGCGGCAACATCCTCCTCCCGTTCGAGCTGGACGGGCACCGCCCGACGCCGGAGGAGAGGGAGTGGATCGACCACCTCATCGATACCCTCGGTCTGCGCGACCGGCTCACGCACCGGCCGCACGAACTGTCCGGCGGGCAGCAGCAGCGCGCGGCGATCGCCCGCGCGCTGGCGACCCGCCCGGATCTCGTGTTCGCCGACGAGCCGACCGGCAACCTGGATTCGCGCACCGGTCGAGAGGTGCTCGGCGTCCTGCAGGAGGCGGCGCGCAGCTTCGGTCAGAGCATCGCCATGGTCACCCACGACCCGGTAGCGGCCGGCTTCGCCGATCACATCGTGTTCCTCGCGGACGGGCGCGTCGCCGCCGAGCGGACCCGGTCCACTCCCGAGGAGATCTCGTCGTTCATGCTCGGCATGGAGACGCGGGCGTGAGCCGGCCGTTCTCCGCCTTCCGGGCGAACGCCCGCGACCACCGTGCCGGCATCCTGGTCGCCGCTCTCAGCTCCGCATTCGGCGTGGCTCTTGTCGGCGGAGTGAATGTGCTGGGTGCGTACATCGGCCGGTCGCGGATGGGCGAGCACGGCAGCGTGCAGGTCGCCCTGGCCGTCGTGGCCGGCGTCTTCTTCGTGGTCGCCGTGTATGTCGGCGCCATCGTCACGACGAACACCTTTTCGACCGTCATCGCCGGCCGCACCCGCACCATCGCGCTCCTGCGGCTGATCGGATCCAGCGCCGGCGCCCAGCGCCGCTCGGTCGCGGGCGAGGGCCTGGTGGTCGGCCTCATCGGCGCGGCAGCCGGCGGGGCAGCGGCCGCCGTGCTCGGGCTGGTCGCCGTCCGCGTCTTCGTCCTGACGGGCATCCTGCCGGAGGCGCTCTATCCCGTGCTGACCTTCACGATGATTCCTCCGGCGGTCGTCGTGGTGCTCACCACGTGGCTTGCTTCGTGGGTCGGCAGCCGCCGGGTCCTGTCCGTCACGCCGATCCAGGCGCTCGGCGCTGCCCAGGAGCGGCCGGCCACGGTGATGCGCACCCGGGGACGCCTCGCCGTCACGCTCGTCCTTATCGTCTCGGGTGCCGGGCTGCTCGTTCTCGGGCTCCTGCTCGGGCTCGGCGTGTTCATCTCCGCAGGCGGGATGCTCGCCGACCTCACGCATGACGGAGTGCTCGTCGCGATGCTCGGCGGCATCCTCTCGTTCACCGGGACGGTTCTGGCGGCGCCGTTCTTCCTGCCGGCGGTCCTGCGCGGCGTGGGTGTGCTGTTCGGCCGGGGAGCGGCCGGGAGGCTGGCCGCCGCGAACGCCGTGCGGAACCCGGAGCGCAGCTCGCGCACGGCGATCGGCCTGGTCATCGGTGTGACCCTCATCACGATGTTCGTCGTGGCAGCGTCGACCTGGCTCCAGCAGCTGAGAGCCGCCGCCGCCAAGCAGCCGGACTCGTACGCGGGAGCCGAAGGAGTGATCGGAGGGACGCTCGCCGTCTTCACCGTGCTGGTCGGCTTCTCCGCCGTCATCGCGGCGTGCGGCGTCGTGAACACGCTCTCCCTGAGCGTGCTGCAGCGGGGCCGTGAACTCGGACTGCTCCGCGCGCTCGGCTTCAGCGCGGCCCAGGTGCGCCGGATGATCCTCGCCGAGAGTGCCCAGCTGACCGTCGCCTCGGTGCTCACGGGCTTGGTGCTCGGCACCCTGTACGGCTGGATCGGCGCACAGTCGCTGCTCGGCCTGATCCCCGGCGGCGGCCTCCTCGCACCGGCCCTCCCGTGGCCGTTCCTCGGTGCGATCGCCGCGGCGGCCGCAGCGCTGGCCGTCCTCGCCGCGATCGCTCCGACCCGCCGGGCCACGCGGATCTCGCCGATGGAGGCGCTGGCCGTCGAGTGACACCGCTGAATGTTGGCTGAACTCTCACAGAGCCTCAGCTATCGATGAAGTGACCCGACGATAATGGGACGTCGCCGCAACGACGGCACCGCTCTGCCCGCCCCCGAGAGGATCCACCCCTGAACTGGATCATGACGCTGAGGATCGTCATAGCGCCGTTCCTCCTCACGCTGAACGTCGTAGCCGCGGTCCTCGTGCTGTACCTGCTGGTCCGCCCCACTTGGCGACGGACCCTCGCCGGGCTGACCGCTGCAGTCGCGGGCGGCCTGCTGGGGTGGTTCGTCGTCTGGCTCGTGACGGATGTGTACGACGTGTTCGGCGTCACCCTGACGCAGGTCACGACCATGTGGACGGCGCTGGGCTTCGCGGGCGTGAGCCTTGCGATCGCCAACCTGTTCCGCTCGCGGTGGTGGCGGAAGGTGATCGCTGCGCTCAGCATCCCGGTCTTCCTGGCGGCGGCGTTCTGCGGCATCAATTCCGACTTCGGCGCCTACCGCAACCTGAACGATGTGCTCGGCGTCATCCCGTACAAGGCACTCACGCTGCACTCCGAGCACGGCGAGGTCGTCGCGGGGACCGACTGGCGCGCGTCGGTGGCCGACCCTCCGGCGAGCCGCCAGCCCGCCGTGCCGGCGAAGGGCGAGATCGGCAAGGTCTACATCCCCTCGACCGTGTCGCGGTTCCCCGCACGGGAGGCGGTCGTCTACCTCCCTCCGATCGCACTGACCGCCCATCCTCCTGCGCTTCCCGTGCTCTACGCCCTCTCCGGCCAGCCGGGTGCCCCGGCGGACATGTTCACGGCGGGCGACGTCGCCGGTGTGATGGACGCGTTCGCGGCGAAGCACGGCGGTTACGCACCGATCGTGGTGGCTCCCGACCAGCTCGGCGGCCCCGGGCGCAATCCCATGTGCGTCGACTCGCCCGCGTACGGCAACTCTGCGACGTATTTGCTGACGGATGTGCGTCAATGGGTGCGTTCGCACCTCCGTGTGAGCGGAGACCCGTCAGGATGGGGCGTGTTCGGCTACTCGCAGGGCGCGACCTGCGCCGTGCAGTTCGCGAGCGCCCGCCCCGACGTGTTCGGTTCGGCGCTCGCGTCCTCGAGCGAGCTGGGGCCGACGCTGGGGAACAAGGAGCTCACCATCCGCACGGGATTCGGGGGATCGACGGCGGCCTACGAGAAGGCCCAGCCGTCGTCGGCGATGAAGGCGAACGCGCCCTACCGCGACTCCGTCATGATCTTCGGCACCGGTCAGCTGGATGCGAAGTACACGAAGTTCGCCCAGGAGCTCTATGGCGATGCCGTCCGCGCGGGTGTGCGGGCGCAGGTCCTGAGCTCGCCGGGTACGGCGCACGACTGGAAGACCGTGCGGTACGTCCTCGCCCACGGCTTCCCGGCGATCGCCGAGCAGCTGGGGCTGGGGTCGTGAAGCCGGCCGCTCTGCTCTCACGTAGCACTGTCCTCGCGCGGGCTGCGAAGCTCGTCGCGCAGCATCCGTTCACGACGGCGCTCACCCTCCTCATCCTGGGGCTCGCCCTCGCGACCGGACCGCTTCACGGGCCGCACCGGCCCTTGCGGGGCTGGCTGGGAGCCGGAGCCATCCAGCTGATGGACGGGCACTGGTGGTCGCCGTTCACGGCAGTGCTGTTCACCGACAACCTGCTCGAGCTGATCGTCGTGCTCGTCCTGACCGTCGTGCTCGTCGGCGCCTCCGAGCGGCTGATGGGCACCTGGCGGACGGTTCTCGCCTTCTTCGGCACCGCGGCCGTCGGCATCGTGGTCGGCGTCCTCGTCCAGGTGATCGCCAACGACGTCGGAGAGCTGTGGGCCCGGAACGTGCACGGGCTGCTGGTGCTCGACGTGTTCACCGCCATCGGCGGCACGGTGATGACCGCGAGCGCATTCGCCGGAACGCTGTGGCGCCGCCGCATCCGCGTCATCACACTGCTGATCGCGATCATGTACCTGCTCTACTCGGGGATGCCGTCGGACCTGTACCGGCTCCTGGCGGTACTGACGGGTCTGGCGCTCGGGCCGTTGCTGCGGCAGACACGGGTGGCCGGCGACTGGCTGCGCAGCTCCCACCACGAAGTCCGGGTGCTGCTGTCGGCCGCGCTGACCATCACCGCGCTCGGTCCGGTGATCGGCCTCCTCGGATCGACGCGATACGGGATGCTGTCCCCGGTGGGCCAGCTGTTCAGCAACGAGACGCCGAGCGCCACCGCCGTCATCCAGCGCTGCCAGGCGTTCGCCGTGACCCGCCAGTGCTTCCACTCGCTGACGCTGGAGCGCATCCACGGACTGGGGCCGGTGCTGCTGTCCGTGCTGCCGCTGCTCCTCCTTCTCGTCGCGGCGTACGGACTGCTGCGGGGACGTCGCTTCGCGGTCTGGCTCGGTGTCACGGTGAACGGCCTGCTCGCGCTGCTCTCGGCGCTCTACTATGGCATCCTGCCCGTCGCCTCGGCCCGGCCCACGGTGTCGGCGCGGTACTGGGAGGTCACGCTCATCCTGGCCCTGTCGGCCCTGGTGCCCCTGGCCATGGCGATCCTCCTGGTCGTCTTCCGCCGGCACTTCATCGTGATGCCGACGGCACGGGCAGTGCGCCGGTACGTGACCCTGCTTCTGGCGACCGGGTTCGGTCTGATCGGCGTGTACGTGCTGGTCGGCTGGCTGCAGAAGGACACCGGGTTCACCCGTCCGATCGACATCGAGGACCTGCTGAACGACGTGCTCGAGCGGTTCATCCCGGTCAGCTTCCTGCGACGGGAGCCCGCGCAGTACCTCCCGACGACACCGCTCGCGACGGTCGTCTACCACAACATCGGAACGGTGTTCTGGCTCGTCGCGATCGTGGCCGCCATCCCGGTGATGCTGGGGCGTGGATTGCGCAGGCGGGGGACCGGCGACATCGGGCAGGTCCGGGAGCTGCTGCATCGGGGCGGAGGCGACGCGATCTCGTTCATGGCCACCTGGCCGGGCAACTCCTACTGGTTCGACCCCATCGGGGGAGGCGCGATCGCCTACCGGGTGGAGGGACGCGTCGCACTGACCACCGGGGGGCCGTTCGGGGCGGTCGGTCCGCACGACGGCGCCATCCAGGGATTCGCGCGCTTCTGCGACGACAACGGCTGGATCCCGGTGTTCTACAGCGTGGAGGCGCGGTACGCCTCGCTCTTCGAGCGCCTCGGCTGGTCGACCATGACCGTCGCGGAGGAGACCGTGATCCGGCCGCAGCTGTGGGCGACGACCGGCAAGAAGTGGCAGGATGTGCGCTCCTCCATCAACCGCGCGCAGCGGGCCGGCGTCCGCGCCGAGTGGACCAGCTTCGCCGCCCTGCCACTCAGTGCGACGGTCCAGCTCTCCGACATCTCGGAGCAGTGGGTGGCGGAGAAGGACCTGCCCGAGATGGGCTTCACGCTCGGCGGCCTGGACGAGCTCCGCGACCCCGACGTCCGCCTCATGCTCGCGGTCGACGAACACGGCCGGATCGAGGCCGTCACCAGCTGGCTCCCGACCTTCCGCAACGGCATCGTGGTCGGCTGGACGCTGGATTTCATGCGCCGCCGTCCGGACAGCATCAACGGCGTGATGGAGTTCCTCATCGCCGAGGCGGCCACCCGGATGAAGGAGGACGGCATCGAGTTCATGTCGCTCTCCGCTGCGCCGCTCGCCCACACCGCGGCCACGCCCGAGGGCGACAAGGCCGCTATGGATCGGCTGCTCGGCTACCTCAGCTCGTCGCTGGAACCGGTGTACGGCTTCCGCTCGCTGCTCAAGTTCAAGCAGAAGTTCCAGCCCGAGCTGCACCCGCTGATCATGGCCTATCCGGACCCCGTGGCACTGCCGGCGATCGGCATCGCGCTGGTGCGCGCCTACCTGCCGGGGCTCTCGGTGCGGCAGGCCGCGACCGTGGCGCGCGGGCGGGCGTGACCCACTTGTGAGGATGTTCCCGGCCGACGCTCTGGCGCTCCGTGGTATTCTCGCCACTGTGTACGGTCTGCTCCTTCTTAGCTGCCGCGACGAGTCCTAGTTCTGGGCCTCCCTCGTCGCGGAGTTCGTCGTCGGCTCTCCACACCACACCGCGAGGAGCAAACAGACCATGAAGAACACGCAGGCGCCGAGCGCCATGCCCATTCACAAGTACCGTCCCTTCCACGAGCAGATCCGCGTCGAGCTGCCCGACCGCACCTGGCCCACGAAGCGCATCACCCAGGCGCCGCGCTGGTGCGCGGTCGACCTGCGCGACGGAAACCAGGCGCTGATCGACCCGATGAGCCCCGAGCGCAAGCGCATCATGTTCGACCTGCTGGTGCGGCTGGGCTACAAGGAGATCGAGGTCGGCTTCCCGTCGGCGAGCCAGACCGACTTCGACTTCGTCCGCAGCCTCATCGACGAGGGCGCCATCCCCGACGACGTCACCATCCAGGTGCTCACCCAGGCGCGGGAGCACCTCATCGCCCGCACCTACGAGGCGATCCGCGGGGCGAAGCAGGCGATCGTCCACCTCTACAACTCGACGAGCATCCTGCAGCGCGACGTCGTCTTCCGCACCGGCAGGCAGGGGATCATCGACATCGCCCTCGAGGGCGCGCGGCTCTGCAAGCGCTACGAGGAGACGGTGCCGGAGACGACCGTCTACTACGAGTACTCGCCCGAGTCGTACACCGGCACCGAGCTGGAGTTCGCGGCGGAGATCTGCAACCGCGTGCTCGAGGTGTTCGTGCCGACCGCCGAGCGCAACGTGATCATCAACCTGCCCGCCACCGTGGAGATGGCGACGCCGAACGTCTACGCCGACTCGATCGAGTGGATGAACCGGCACCTCGACCACCGCGAGCACGTGATCCTGTCCCTGCACCCGCACAACGACCGCGGCACCGCGATCGCCGCCGCCGAGCTCGGCTACCTGGCCGGCGCGGACCGCATCGAGGGCTGCCTGTTCGGCAACGGCGAGCGCACCGGCAACGTCGACCTCGTGGCGCTCGGGCTGAACCTGTTCAGCCAGGGCATCGACCCGCAGATCGACTTCCGCGACCTCGACCGCATCCGCTCCACCGTCGAGCACTGCAACCAGCTGAAGGTGCACGTGCGCAGCCCCTGGGCCGGCGACCTCGTCTACACCGCGTTCAGCGGCAGCCACCAGGACGCGATCAAGTAGGGCTTCGAAGCGCTGGAGCGCGACGCGGCCTAGGCCGGCGTGCCGCTGGAGGACTTCACCTGGGGCGTGCCCTACCTGCCGATCGACCCGCTCGACGTCGGCCGTTCCTACGAAGCGGTCATCCGGGTCAACTCGCAGTCGGGCAAG
>JBQCCO010000105.1:0-10590 GCA_051962155.1 Leifsonia sp.
ATGCGGTCGACAAGAATGTCCAGGTCGCTCTCAGCGCGAACAAGGGCCCTGACATCGTCTACGGCTCCGGCCCCTCGTTCTCGGCCGCCTATGCCGCCCAGGGCAAGCTCGCAGACATGACGCCGTACGCCAAGAAGTACGGCTGGGAGGACCGCATCCTCCCGACCATGTACCAGGCCGGCACCGTGGACGGCAAGCTCTACTCCTTGCCCAACTCGATCGAGGACATCGGGGTCTTCTACAACAAGAAGGTGCTCGACAAGCTCGGCGTCGGCATCCCCAAGACCTACGACGATCTCGTCGCGGACATGGACAAGGCCGCAGCGGCCGGGCTCTACCCGTCGGTCACCGGCAACCAGGGCTGGAAGCCGGTCAACCAGAACTACATCTCCCTCTTCATGGCTCAGGTCGCGGGCGGAAAGACCACCTACGACGCGCTGCAGGGTACGATCCCGTGGACCGATCCGGCGATGGTCAAGGCGGTGCAGGACTCCGCCGACTTCTACAAGAAGGGCTACTTGGGCGGCAAGGACTACTCGACGCTGAACTTTGACCAGTCGGTGCAGCTGCTCAGCAAGGAGAAGTCGCCGTTCATGATCGGCCCGAGCCTGATCTTCCAGTTCGCGTCGAACTACTTCAACGACAAGGCCGGCAACACGAGCGACCTCGGCTACATGCCGTTCCCGAGCATCGAGGGCGACCGCCCGAACCCGTACGCGACGCTCGGCACGACTGCCTCGCTGTCGATAAACGCCGCCTCCAAGAACAAGGACGGCGCTGCCGCGGTCATCGACTACATGATGTCGGACAAATTCACCAAGGAGATGAACAAGTCCTGGCCCGGTTACTGGGCCGTCCCGCTGAAGAACTTTGACCTGAACGCCGATGAATACAGCGGATTGTCGAAGCCGTTCGTCACGGCGATGAAGGACACCATCGCCGGCGTCAACGAGAAGCACTACGGCTTCTTCGTCGGAACGTTCTTCCCGCCGGCGACCGCCACGGCCTTCACCGACATCGACTCGGTGTGGCTCGGCAAGGAGAGCGCGACCGAGTTCCTGAAGAACGTCCAGACGACGTTCGACAAGGAGAAGGCGAAGGGTCTCGTCCCGCCGATCCCCGAGCCGGTCAACTAGTCGAAGAGGGGTGCGCCGGGGTCGGCGCACCCCTCCAACAGAAGAGAGATCCCTCATGGTCACAACGCTCGCACCGGCCCCGGTGTCGGCTTCCACCCGTCCTCCCGCGGCCCGGCGGCGCAACACCCACCTCCGCAAGCGGACGCTGGTCAACTACGCGCTCGTCGCCCCGGCGCTGCTGCTGTCGATCATCATCGTCGTCATCCCCGGCATCCTGACGCTGCTGTTCGCGTTCACCGACTGGAGCGGCGTCGGCTTCAACGTCGACTTCATCGGCATCCAGAACTTCCAGGACATCCTGGCCGACCCGGTCTTCGCCACGTCGCTCGCGAACAACATCAAGTGGCTAGTGCTGTTCCTGACCATCCCGGTCGTGATCGGCCTGCTGACCGCGATGCTCCTGCTCCGCCGCAAGCGGATCCGCACCTTCTACCAGGTCATCTACCTGATGCCCTACGTGCTGGCGCCGGTCGTCAACGCGCTGATCTGGCAGACCGTCATCTACAACCCGAACGGCGGCGTCTTCGGCCTCCTCGGCATCCAGCCTCCGACGGCGATGACGGCCACCTCGCTCTACGCCGCAGCCGCGGTCGACATGTGGCACTACTGGGGCTTCCTGACGATCGTCTACCTGGGCGCTCTCCGGCAGACGCCGGTCGACCAGGTCGAGGCCGCCATCGTCGACGGCGCGAGCGGCTGGAAGGTCTTCCGGCACGTGTACCTGCCGAGCATCCGGTCGACGCTGCTGCTGATGGGTGTGATGACGGTGATCTTCTCGTTCCTCGCCTTCGACTACGTCTTCCTGCTGACCCAGGGCGGCCCCGCGCACTCCAGCGAGGTCATGGGCACGTACGCTTACGCCTTCGCGTTCTCGTCGTTCGAGTTCGGCAAAGCGGCCGCGGTCGGCATCATCATGAGCTTCTTCGGACTGCTCGCCTCCATCCTCTACACCTCGATCAGCCGAAGGGAGCTCGTCCGATGACTCGCGCGCTCAAGGGCCTCGGCGCCCAGCTCATCCTCGCGGTCTTCGCCGCGATCGCGCTCATCCCGCTCGTCCTGGTGCTGATCAACAGCTTCAAGGACAACGCAGATGTGCTCTCGAATCCGTTCTCGCTGCCCACATCGCTCAGCTTCGACAACTTCGTCACGGCCTGGACGTACGGCCAGTTCGGGCAGGGCTTCGTCAACAGCATCCTGCTGACCGGCACCACCGTTATCGTCGTGCTCATCTGCGCCAGCCTCGCGGGCTACGTCCTCGCCGGGCAGAAGGTCAAGAGCTGGCCCGCGATCATGGTCTACCTCACGATGGCGATGACCGTGCCGATCCAGCTTTTCATCTTCCCGCTCTACTCGGCGGTGGCCGCGCTGAACCTCACCGACAACGTGATCGTGGTCGGTGTCATCCTCGCCGCCATAAACATGCCGTTCGCCACCTTCCTCATGCGCACCTTCTTCCTCAACGTCCCCGCGGAGATCGAGGAGGCGGCGCTCGTCGACGGCGTGAACACCGTGCAGCTGGTGCGCACGGTGATGCTGCCGATGGTGCGTCCCGGGCTCATCACTGTCGGCGTGATCGTCGGCCTCAACGCGTGGAACGAGTTCCTCATCTCGTCCACGTTCCTGCAGAACCCGAGCGACCAGACCCTCACGCTGGGCTTCCTCACGATGAACGGCACGTTCAGCACCGACATCGGGACGATGATGGCCGGCGCGCTCATCCTCATAGTGCCGATCCTGGCCGTGTTCATCGCCCTCCAGCGCTTCGTCGTCGACGGCATGGCGAGCGGGGCGGTGAAAGGCTGATGGCCATCTCGCTCGATACCGCGTACGGGGAACGTGTCTACGCCGGCATCCTCGGCAAGCTGATCGGCGTCTACCTCGGCCGCCCGGTCGAAGGGTGGGCGTACCGCGACATCCAGGAGCGCTTCGGGCTCGTCGACCACTACGTCAACACCGATCTCGGCCTGCCGCTGATCGTCGCCGACGACGACATCTCCGGCACCCTCGCGTTTGGCCGGGTGGCCGAGGACGCACCGGCCGCCGAGTTCAGCGCCGCCGACGCGGGGAACACCTGGCTGAACTACATCGTCGAGGACCGCACCATCCTCTGGTGGGGCGGCTACGGCCGCTCGACCGAGCACACGGCGTTCCTGAACCTGAAGAACGGCATCCCCGCCCCGGCCAGCGGATCGATCGCCCGCAACGGTAGCACGCTGGCCGAGCAGATCGGCGCGCAGATCTTCTCCGACGCGTTCGCCCTGATGACGCCGGGCGACCCGGCGCGCGCCGTACGACTGACCAGGGCCGCGGCGAGCGTCAGTCACGACGGAGTCGCCCTCGACGCAGCGGCGTTCTTCGCCGCCATGCGATCCCTCGCGTTCGGGGAGGCCGACCTGGGGGTGCTCATCCAGCGGGCCAGGGCGTTCGTCGCGGACGCCCGGCTGATCGAGCTCATCGACGACGTCCGGTCGCAGGTCCGCGCGGGCGACGACTGGCGGGAGGTCCGCGACTGGGTCGACCGCACCTACGGCTACGCGCGCTACCCCGGACCGTGCCACGCGCTCTCGAACACGGCGATGTCGCTCGCGGCGCTGCTCGTGGGCGGCGACGACTTCCGTCAGGTCGTTGCGATCGCGTCCTCCGTCGGCTTCGACACCGACAGCAACGCCGGAACGGTCGGCTGCATCACCGGGGTCCGGCTCGGCCTCCGCGCCTTCGACGGGGCGGACGACCTCCGCGTAGCGGTCGCCGACCGCGCCCTCGTGGTCAGCGCCGACGGCGGCGAGTGCGTCACCGACGCCGTCCTCGAGACCCGTCGCATCCTCCGGTCGGCCCGGCGGCTCCGCGGGCTGGCGGGCGAGGAGCGGCGCCCGCGCTTCGACTTCGAGCTCCCCGGCTCGAGCCAGGGCTTCGTCGCTTGCCCCTACGCGGGCGGTTCCGCAACGATCCGGCATCGGCGTCTCCCGGACGGCGGCACTGCTCTCGCGGTGACCGCCCGGCCCGGCGAGGTCGCCTCCCTCTCCACGCCGGTCTTCCTCGACCCGCAGGAGGCCGTGACTAACTTCTCCACGCTCGCCAGCCCCACGCTCTACCCCGGCACGACCGTCCGGGCCGTCGTCAGCTCGGCGGCGGGAGGCGCGGCCCGGCTCTTCGTTGTCGTCGACCAGGCCGACGGCGCCCGCATCGTCGAGAGCGCGTGGACGCCGCTCGACGACACCCTCCAGACGCTGGAGTGGATCGTGCCGTCAGCCGAGTCCGGAGTCGTCTTCCGCCTCGGGCTGTCCGTCCGCACCGACGCCGAGGGCGTGGAGCCCGGCGCGCTCGTGCACAGCGTCGACTGGGACGGCGCACCAGCCGAGTACGCCCAGACCGGGATCCTGCTCTCATCGATCTGGGATACCCGGCCGCGCGGGCTCGCGCCCTGGGTGAGCTCGGCGAAGAACTTCGAAGCGGATTTCGCGACCTCCTTCTCGGTCTCCCACCCCGGTCCCCTCGGCGTGGTCACGACCGGCACGCGCGATTGGATCGACTACTCGGTCTCGTCCGACCTCACCTTCTCGTTGAACCGCTCCGCCGGGCTCGTCGCCCGCGCCCGCGGCCACCGCGCTTTCGTGGCGGCGCTCTTCGACGGGCGCACGGTCTCGATCATCGAGCAGCGCGACGACGAACGCACCCTCCTCGCCACCGCGCCGTTCGAGGCGCAGCGGGACCGTCCTTATGCGGTCTCGCTGGCCTGCGCCGGCCCGGAAGTCCGCGTGGACGTCGACGGCAGCCCGGTCGTCTCGGCCACGACCTCGCGGGTCTCCGGCGGCGGAGGCGGATTCTTCATCGACACCGGAACCATGAGCGCCGACGGGTTCACCGTCCGCTCACTGCACAGGGCCTAGCCCGAACGAAACGAAAGGCAACCAGAACATGGCAACCACCGGAAGCTGGAGCAGTATCCCCGTCAACACCAAGCCGGCCGAGGGATACCCGAACCCGGTGCACTACGTGGACGTGACCCAGCAGCTGCGCGACGCAGCCCGAGGCGACCACGGGGACGGGATCCTCCACGTGTTCCTCCCGCACACCACCTGCACCCTGATCTTCAACTCCGGCGTCGACGGCACCACCCTCCAGGACATCCGTCTCTTCATCGAGGCGCAGATCCCTGTCGACCGGCCGTTCGTGCACCTCCACGACGGCCCGCAGGACGCCGCCGCCCACGTGCGCTGCGTGTTCGGCGTCCAGTCGCTGCAGCTCCCCGTCGTGAACGGCGAACTCGGCATCGGGCACAGCCAGGGCGTCTACCTGCTCGAGATGGACGGGCCGCGCGACCGCACCGTGCAGTACGCGCTCCAGACCTTCTGATGACGTACGCAGTCGGAGTCCGCGGCGGTCTCTCCGTCGACCACCTGGTCGACGCGGAGGCCGGCGCGCGCTTCAGCCAGCTGGGCGGCCCGGCGCTCTTCGGGGCACTGGGCGCCCGGCTCGTCAACGGGACGCAGGCCCGCGTGTTCTCGACGCTGCCCGATGACGACGACCGGTTCGAGCGGCTGTTCGACGAGCTGGGGATCGACGTCGGCGGGTCGCGGCGCGAGGCGCGGGCGATGCGGCTGTGGATCCTCAACTCCGCCGAGGGCCGGCGAATCGTGACGACAGCCCCGGCCGGCGACATCGAGCTCGAAGGAGCCGCCGCCCCGGCTCTCGACGACGACGGTCCCGACCCCGTGCCCGTGACCGGCACGCTCGACGGGCTGCTCGACAGCTCGCCGACCGAGCCCGCTGAGGTCGGCGCCGACGTCCGGTTGGGCGTCGACCCGCACCAGGTGCCCCTGCACCGGGAGGGGATCGCCTACCTCCAGCGGGTCGCGCGCGCCGGTTCGATCGTCCTGCCCAGCCGAGTGCAGCTCACGCTGATCGACGCGGACCCGATCGCCGCCGCTCGGGCGATCCGCGACACCACCGGCCTCGGCGTCGTCGCACGCCTCGACAGGGAGGGGATCGTCGTCGTCTCGCAGGCCGGCGAATGGGAGGTCCGCGACCCCGCGGTCCGCGTGGTCGAGACGACAGGGGCGGGCGACTCGTCTGCCGCCGCGATTGTGGCCGCGTGGACCGCGGGATCCGACCTCCCCGTCGCCGCCGCGTTCGGTGCCAGTGCCGCGCGGCTCGCACTCTCGGACTGGGGCCACCTGGGCCTCCTCGCCGACCCTCTCGACAGACCTTTCCCCGAAATCACCATCACCAGAAAGCGCTCAGCATGACGATCCTCCCTCACCTCGCCGCCATCTCGAAGGCGCTCCGCGCGGTGGACGACGTCCGCCCCTCCATCCAGACGCCCCTGCGGGGTGCCGTGTTCGTCGGCTCCGGCGACTCGCTCTCGTCCGCTCTGCTCTCCACGGCGTACGGGCACAGGGCGCTGTCGTCGGGCGACCTGACCTGGACCGGCCGGCTACCATTCGGCACCGAGACGGTGGTCGGGATCTCGCACTCCGGCACGTCCGGCGCGACGGTGCGGGCGCTGCGCCTGGCCACCGAGAACGGCAAGCGCACGATCGCCATCACCTCCAACCCGGAGTCGCCGCTCGCGGCCGCAGCCGACGAGGTCCAGCTCGTCCCGTCGCTTCCGCTGAAGGAGACCATCCCCAGCGCGGGGCATCTGATGCTCGGACTCGGTGTGGCCGCCGCAGCCGGCGAGGACGTCTCGCAGGCCGCAGCGGACATTGCCGCTGCCCTCGACGCCCAGGGCGAAGCGCTTGAGGCGGCCATCGCGGCGCTGCCCGCTTTGGCCCCGAACGGCGTCTCGGTCCTCACGCTGCCCGACCTGCGAGGCGCGGGCGACTTCTGGATGCTCAAGCTGATCGAGGCGGCCGGCGTCGCCGTCCGCACCGTCCCGCTCGAAGAGAGCGGTCACGTCGACTACTTCATCGGCCCGGAGCCGCACCTAGCCCTGCAGCTCGTCGGGAACCTCGGCGGCGCGCGCTTCGACCGCCTCGCCATCGCCCTCGAGAGCACGGGCCAGACGGTCTTGCCTGTTCGCCTCGTTCCGCCGGCGGGGCAGGCCTCGCGAGACGGGATTGTCTTCGAGCTCGCCAGCGCGGCCGCGGGCGCAGTGTTTGCGGGCGAGGCTGCAGCGCGGTGGAACCGACCGCCGTTCCGCGGCGGCGCAGTGAACATGGACGCCCGCCACATCAAGCTGGACGAGGAGCCGATCGGCGTCTGAACCCGCAGCCGGGTCGGCCCGAGCACGGTGGGCGTCGGACCGGCTAGGCTATAGGTACTGATGTTATGATCAATCTGTCCATTCGTTCCGGAGGGGGAGCAGTGTCCATCCAAGACATCACGCATCCGATTGCAGCCAAAGTCACTCCGGTGGACAGGCGATCGCCCATGCCAGCGTGGGCCCAGGTCGAACGAGACCTCCGGTCGGTCATCGACCAGGGACTGGAGGAGGGGCTGCAGCTCCCGACGGAGAACGACCTCGCCACTATGTACGGCGTCAGCCGCATCACCGTTCGACAGGCGCTCGCCGCTCTCGCTGATCTCGGATACGTCGAGCGTCGTCAGGGGATGGGCACGTTCGTCGCCGACCGTCCCCGATTGGTCCAGCATGACTTCGGTCTCATGACCCCCTGGCGCGACAGGTTCCGCGCCGCCGGCGAGGAGGCCGTCTCGGTGCACCTGTCCGATGCTGCCGAAGAAGAGGAGCCGTACGAACTGTCGCGGGAACTCTCGCCCGAGGAACGCGGGGGCGATCGGCTCCATCTGAAGCGACTCCACCTCGTCAACGGTAAGGCGATCGGCCTTACTGACTCCTGGATCGCCGGCGCGGCCGCGAGCCAGCTGCGGGGCGTGCCCCTGCAGGAGGGCTCGGTGTCGAAGACGCTGGACTCCATCGGGCTGTCCTCCGATCACGTCGAGCACTTCTTGGAGGTCCGTGCCGTCAACGCCTCCGAGACGGTGCTCCTGGACGCTGGTGTCGACGCTCAGGTCTTCGTCGACTGGTCGATCGGACGCAGCAGAGGGACACTCCTGGAGACGTCGCGCACGGTGTGGCTCGGCACACGGGTGCGTTTCCACTACTCCACGGACCCGGAAGGCCTGAACCGAGGTGGATCAGCGCGATGACCTTCACGATGCCCGGAAGGCTGGCTGTCGTAGGGTCTGCCAACGTGGACATTGGTGTCCAGGTGGAGGCCCTCCCTCGAGCGGGGGAGACCGTCATCGGCCGGGCGGTCACTGAGAGCCCTGGCGGCAAGGGTGCCAATTCGGCTGTGGCTGCGGCGCTGCTCGGGGGCGACGTCTCCTTCGTCGGCGCCGTGGGAGACGATGTCGCTGGCAGGACTATCCGGGAGTCGCTGCGGCGGGCCGGGGTGTCCGACGTCGCACTGGAATCGCTGCCCGGAGCTTCGGGCATGGCCTTTATCGAATTGGACGACGCAGGCGAGAATCGCATCATCGTGGTTCCCGGTGCCAACGACTCGGTCAGGATCGGACCGTCGGCGGCGAGTGAGATCGCCGCCGCGTCCGTGACGCTCCTGTCGCTGGAGACTCCGGTCGGAACCGCGACCAAGGCCGCGCGGATCGCGGCGCGGGCAGGAGGGCGCGTCGTGCTCAACCTGTCTCCGTTCCGGAAGGTGCCGGACGAGCTCATGAGCCACGTCGACGTGCTCGTCGTGAACGAGCACGAGGCTGCTTCGCTCTTCGGCGTGCGCGAGGTCAACCCGGCGAACCTATCCGAGCACGCGGTCGCGTGCGCTCGTCTGGGCGTGAACTCCATCATCGTGACGCTCGGCGGGGAGGGAGCGCTCCTCGTCTCCGATGTCCTCGAGCCGCAGACCGAGCACGCTCCCGGGATCCGCGCTCGGGTTACGGACACGACGGGATGCGGTGATGCCTTCGTCGGAGCGGTGGCGATGTCTCTCGCACACGGCGCGGAGCTGGCGGCCGCTGTCCGACTCGGCACCAGAGTCGGCGCTTTCGCAGCCGAAGGACGAGGCGCCCAGAGCTCCTATCCGACTCGGTCGCAACTTGAGAGCTGGTCGGCAGAGCCATCGCTCGCTCACACTGATTGAGTCAACCGAGTTCGGACCACGGCCTCACCAGCGCGACCAATGCGAGCAACGCGATCGCGTTGGCACTCAGCATGTAGATCGACATCGGCAGGGCGTTGTGGATCGGAAAAAGTCCGATGATGGGCGACAATACCCCGGCCAGCCCGAAATTGAGCACGCCCAGGAGCGAGGCCGCCGTGCCGCTCTCGCGGGCGTGGTCACGCAGAGCGATGAGCTGGATGCACGGGACACAGGCGCCACCCAGGCTGATATAGAGAAACAGCCCCGTGATGACCATCGGCACGTCCGCGTGCCCATGACCCCACAGGGCGATCGCCGACATCGACAGCGCCATCCCCGGTAGCGCCCACGCGAGGACCGTGCCGGGACCTATCCGAGCGGCGACACGAGCGGCGACCTGGATGCCAGCTACCACGCCGACTGAATTCATCGCGAAGACCAGCCCGAACTGTGCGGCCGAGAAGCCGAAGACATCTTGGAACAGGAACGGGCTCGAGGACAGATAGGCGAAGAGTGCTGTGAAATTCATTCCGCCGACGGTCGCGGCACCCCAGAACCGGCGGTCCCGCAGAACCGACCCGTAGCGCTCTCGAACGGTTCGATGCCCCCGCTCGCCAATTCGCTCAGGGCGAAGCGTCTCGCTAATGAATGACGTCGTGGCTACGAGGACGATGGCGCTGAAGAGCGAGAGCGCAGCGAACACGCCGCGCCATCCTGCGATGCCGACCAGCTGGGATCCGACGACGGGCGCGAGGATCGGAGCAAGCCCGGTAACGAGCGCGAGGCGGGAGAGCGCGATCGCGAGCCGGGACCCGCCGAAGAGGTCACGAGCGATCGCGAGCGCGACGACGACTCCCGCCGCAGACCCGAAGCCTTGGGCGACCCTCCCGGCGATGAGCCACTCGATGTCGGGCGCCAGCACAACGCATACGCTGGCGACGAGGTGCACTGTCACCGAAGCAATCAAAGGCCGTCGGCGCCCGACGCGATCGCTGAGGGGGCCGACGATCGCCTGCCCGACTGCGAACCCGATCGTCGTCCCGGCGAGCGTCCACTGGACCTGCGAAGGAGAAGCGGACAGATTTGCAGCTAGGGACGGGAGCGCCGGCAGGTACAGGTCGATCGTGAGCGGTCCCAGGGCCGTCAGCGCACCCAAGATGATGATGTAGAGCGTCCTGCGCCGCCTCGAGAGCGAATCACCGGGAAAGTAGATGGCAGAACTCATAGCACCTCAATCATCTTGATGTTATGAGCATAGGACCTTTATTTCCCCTCGACGCACCAAGCGCTGGCTTTGGGGGTCTCCCTGCGTGCGGAGGTTATCAGGCACCCCGCCGCTCCCACACGCGATAGATCTCTACGCCCGAAGGCAAAAAGAAGGAGAGCGCGTGGGTGCG
>JBQCCO010000106.1:0-5465 GCA_051962155.1 Leifsonia sp.
TCACGACCGTACTTCTGCACCTCGATGACCTTCTCCGGGGTCATGTCGAGTTCCTTCGACAGCTCCTCGGGGGTGGGCTCGCGGCCCAGGTCCTGCAGCATCTGGCGCTGCACGCGGGCCAGCTTGTTGATGACCTCGACCATGTGCACCGGGATGCGGATGGTGCGCGCCTGGTCGGCCATGGCGCGGGTGATCGCCTGACGGATCCACCAGGTGGCGTAGGTGGAGAACTTGAAGCCCTTCGTGTAGTCGAACTTCTCGACGGCACGGATGAGGCCCAGGTTGCCCTCCTGGATGAGGTCGAGGAACTGCATGCCGCGGCCGGTGTAGCGCTTGGCCAGGCTGACCACGAGACGCAGGTTGGCGCCCAGCAGGTGGCTCTTGGCGCGCTGGCCGTCGCGGGCGACCCACCGCAGCTCGCGCTCCAGCTCCTTGGTCAGGTTCGGGGTGTTGGCCAGCTTGTCCTCGGCGAACAGCCCGGCCTCGATGCGCATCGCGAGCTCGACCTCTTCTGCCGCGTTCAGCAGGGGGACCTTGCCGATCTGCTTCAGATAGTCCTTGACCGGGTCCGCCGTGGCGCCCGTGATCGTCGACGAGTAGACGGGGATGTCGTCGTCCTCGTCCACGGCGCGCAGCACGAGGGCATCGGTGGGCAGGGGGATCGCGATCGGCGTGCCGCCGACGACCGCCTTGCCGTCCTCCGCGTCTGTGTCGTCGGTGTCGTCCGCATCCGGGTCGACCGGCGCGGCCTCCGCCTCGGTGTCGGTGTCGTCGGTCGCTGCGGCGTCGTCGTCGACGACCACCGCATCCTCGTCGATCTCGACCTCGGCGTCGTCGTCGAGCTCCTCGTCGTCGCTCGACGCGCCTGCCTTGTCCTTCGCCGCTGCGGTCTGCTTCTTCGCAGCCGCCGTGGTCTTCGCCGCCGCCTTCTTCGGGGCGGCCTTCGCGCCCGCCTTCTTGGCTGCGGGCTTCGTCGTCTCGTCGTCCGCGGCGGTCACGGTCTCATCGACCTCGACCTCCGCGTCGGGGGCCTTCGTTGCTGCACGGGTTGCCATGTGAACACCTTTCATACCAAGCGGAGGGGCCGAGATCCTGACGGCCGAGCCTGGCTCAGGGTTTGCGTGCGGACACTACTAAGACCCATGTCAAGTCCGGGGTAGAGGCACCGGGCATCGTCGAATGCTCCGGCCCCGGGACATGAACGGGTCCAGACGTCAATTATTGCACGTTCCACGTGCGCCCCCGACCAGTTCGGGCGGCCGGTTCGCCGGCACCCGCTACAGCGCCTCGCGTCCGCCGCGTCTCCTCCACGCTCCGACGAGTGCAACCCAGAGAGGGGCTACTTCTATTCCCTCTTCCTCCAGCACCTGCCGGCGTGTGCGACGGCGAGCACGGACGAGGAAGACGACACCGACGCCCACGATGACGTACTGGATGGCGAACGCCCAGCGGAAGTGGTCGAGCTGGTAGAGCTGCCCGTCGCCGCCCGCGCCGTGGGCCTGCGCATCCAGGGACAGTCCGATGAGGAACATCATCACGAAGCTGGCGAGGAAGCCGCCGACGTTCACGACGCCGTTGGCGGAGCCGAGGCTGTGCAGCGGGTTGAAGCTGCGCGCGAAGTCGAAGCCGATCAGGGACCCCGGCCCGCCGATGCCGATCGCCACGATGAGGACGATCACCGTCCACAGCGGCGGCGTCCCCGGCCAGAGCAGCACGAGCGTCCAGGCCGCCACCATGAGCGCGACGACGCCGAGCACCAGATTGCTGCGGCGGGTCGGGAATCGCGCGGTCAGGATCCCGAGGATCGGACCGGAGATCAGTCCGGCGCCGACCAGCACGGTGAGCAGCGCCGACGCCTCCGCTTGCGGGATGCCGATCGCGAACACCAGGAACGGGATGCCCCACATCAGACTGAAGACCGTTCCGGAGGACTGGGTCACGAAGTGCGACCAGAATCCGAGCTGCGTGCCGGGCCGCGACATGCTGACGCGCAGCTGCCGGATGGAGTCAGGCCAGGTCGCGGGCCGCGGCCCTTCGCTCGCACCCGCGGGACGATCGGTCACAGCCGCCGCGATCGCGATCGCGGCGATCACGGAGAGCGACGCCGCGGACAGGAAGGCGACGCTCCAGCCCGAGAGGTGGAGCAGCAGGGCGAAGGGGATGGCCGACAGGACCTGCCCGAGCTGGCCGACGTTCCCGATCCACTGGGAGAGCTGGGGCACCAGCCTCCCGCGGAACCAGGAATTCGTCAGCCTCATGAGAGAGGTGAACACCGTGGCATCCCCAGCGCCGACGAGGATGCGGCCGATGATCGCGACCGCGATGCTCTGGGCCAGGGCGACGGCGACCTGCCCGACGATCATCAGCGTGGTGCCGACCAGCATGAGGACCCGCGAGCCGATGCGGTCGATCAGCACGCCGACCGGCACCTGCATGCCGGCGTAGACGATCAACTGCACCACGGCGAGCGCCGAGAGGACGGAGGCGGAGACGTGGAACCGGTCGGTCGCGGCGACGCCCGCGACACCGATGGTGGTGCGCTGCATGACGGCGATCAGATAGGCGAAGACGCCGATCCCATAGACGACCCAGGAACGACGCGAATTCACCGAACGATCCTACGCCCGGGAGCGAACGCGCTCCGGAACGCCGGGATGACTGCGGATGGGATGGCGTGCGCTCAGCGCTCGCCGCGCCCGTTCTCCTCGTCGCCGTGGCGACGGAACGCCAGGAAGTTCTCGAGCTCCGCGGCGATCTCGTCCGCGCTCGGAAGCTCGCCGTCGCTGTCGGTCAGCGGGGAACGCAGCTGCGTGTCCTCCATATAGGAGTCGTGCCGCTCCTCCAGGGTGCCGACCAGGCGCCCGAGCTCCGGGTTGCCCGCGACCTGCTCGTCGATGTTGGCGACGAAGTCCCTGTCCTCCTGGCGCAGCCGGTCGGTCGGGAAGATCAGGCCGGTCGCGGCGCTGATCGAGTCGAGGGCCGCGACGGCCGCGGCGGGGTACTCGGTGTCCGCGAGGTAGTGCGGGATGAGCAGGATGAAGCCGGCGATGGGATAGGACAGCTTCTGGAGGCGGTACTCGAGCAGGTGCAGGGCGTTCGCCGGGACCTGGGTGTGCGGCTTCCAGATCGACATGGAGTCGATGAGCTCCGTGCGGTTGCCGCTCACCGTCACACCGATCGGGCGCGTGTGCGGGACGGGCATCGGGATGGAGTGCACCCACGTGATCGTCTTCACCTTGAACCGCTCGATGAGGCCGAGCACCGCGTCCGTGAACGCCTCCCAGCGGAAGTCGGGCTCGAAGCCGGAGAGCAGCAGGAACGGCTGGCGCAGCTCGTCGTACGCCAGGTACAGCTTGAGCGTCGCGGGCTGGTAGTCGGTCAGGTGATCCTGGTCGAAGTAGATGATCGGGCGGCGCGCACGGTAGTCGAGCAGGATGTCCGCATCGAAGGTGGCGACCACCTCGCTGTCGAGGGTGCCCAGGAGGTAGGTGCCCAGCTGGCTCACTCCGGAACCCGCATCGGCGAAGCCGGTGAGGCCGGCGACCAGCGGCAGCCCTTCCGGCACCTCCAATGCCGGGTTGAGCTCGAAGAGTTCGCCGGGATCACGCATATCTCAACTCTAGAGCGGACCCCGGCACGCGATGAGGGGTGACGCCGCCCGCCCGGAACGCCCACAGCGAACACGCAGGGGCGCTCCGGGCGGCCGGAGCAGCCCATCCACCGCGCGTTAGGGTCGTGGCATGACCCTTGCCGCGCTGACCCTGACCGACGCCTCTTCCTCCGGGACCTCCCCGGCCACCCCCGTCGACGTGATCGTGGTCGCGGCGCGCGTCGCTCGCGACACGGTCACGGTCCTGTCGGGCACCGGGCGTGAGGAGCTGGCGCAGCAGCTCCGCGCTGTCGGGTTCGGCGGCGGCAAGGATGAGCTGGTGCGGCTGCCCGGGCGCGGCGCCGGTCCGTCGGTCGCCGTGGTGGGACTGCCGGAGGGCGGTGCGGACGCCCTGCGCTACGCCGCGGGCAGCGCTGTCCGCCAGCTGGCCGGAACCCCGGCGGTGGCCATCGATCTTCCGGCCGAGGGCGACGGCGAGCTCGGCGCAGTGCTCGAGGGCGCGGCGCTCGGCGCGTACGCCTTCACCGAGTACCGCGAGAAGAGCCGGGCGGGAGTCAAGGACCCCGTCGCATCCATCGAGGTGCTCGGCTCTGCCCCGGCGGCCGATGGGGACGCGCTGGTGGCGCGCGCCCGGGCCGTGGCCGAAGCCGCTGCGCTGGTCAAAGACCTGGTGAACACTCCCCCGTTGGACCTGTATCCCGAGACGTTCGCGCAGCGTGCCCGCGAGATCGCCACCGACCTCCCCCTCACGGTCAGGGTCTGGGATGAGGCGCAGCTGGCCGCGGACGGCTTCGGCGGCATCCTCGGCGTCGGTCAGGGCTCCACCCGCCCGCCGCGCCTGGTGAAGGTGTCCTACGCGCCGGACGGCGCATCCCGCCACCTGGCCCTGGTCGGCAAGGGAATCACGTTCGACTCCGGCGGTCTCTCGCTGAAGCCGGCGGGCGGGATGGTCGGGATGAAGTACGACATGACCGGGGCCGCCACGGTGCTCGGGGTGGTGCAGGCCGTCGCCCGGCTGGCGCTGCCGGTGCGCGTCACCGCGTGGCTCTGCCTCGCCGAGAACATGCCCTCCGGATCGGCGATCCGCCCCAACGACGTCCTGCGGATCCGCGGCGGCCGCACGGTGGAGGTGCTCAACACGGATGCGGAGGGGCGGCTGGTGCTCGCCGACGGCCTGGTAGCCGCCAGCGAGGAGCAGCCGGATGCGATCGTCGACGTGGCCACCTTGACCGGCGCCGCGATGGTCGCACTCGGCACCCGCTACGCCGCCGTGATGGGCTCGGAGGAGCTCGTGGACGATGTGCTGGCCGCGGGGAAGGAGTCCGGCGAGCTGCTGTGGCCCCTGCCGCTCCCCGGCGAGCTGCGCGCCAGCATCAACTCGGATGTCGCCGACATCGCCAACGCCAACCCGGGGAACACGGCCGGCGGAGCCCTGCTCGCCGGGGTGTTCCTGCAGGAGTTCGTCGGACGCGTCGGCGAGGAGGACGACGCGCCGCGCATCCCGTGGGCGCACCTCGACATCGCCGGGCCCGCGAAGAGCCCGCCGGCGCCGTACGGCTTCACCGGGAAGGGCCCGTCCGCGGTCAGCGTACGTGCGCTCGTCCGTCTGGCCGAGACCATTTCCGGGAAGTAGTAGGGTCGTATGGGCGGGAAATCCCGCCCATCAACACGTCTCCCGGAGCCACCCTCTGGGCGGCCAATCGTGTCACATGATCTGATGCGCGAGGGAGTAGCTGGGTGTCTGAGCAGAACTTTGACATTGTGGTGCTCGGCGGTGGGAGTGGAGGCTACGCAGCGGCGCTGCGTGCGGCCGAGCTCGGTTTCACCGTCGGCATGATCGAGAAGGACAAGGTCG
>JBQCCO010000107.1:0-5234 GCA_051962155.1 Leifsonia sp.
AGATGAAATCGGGGCAGGTGGCGGGCATGGTGCTCATTCATTGTCGTGTCAGTTTTCTGACATCCATCATCTTATGTCAGAATACTGACATGAGTCAAGATGACACCGCCGTCGACCTCGACAGTTCTCTGGGCTATCTGCTGAAGGAGGCCTCGAGCGCCCTCCGCGCCGCAATGGAGGCGGCGCTGCGTCCACTGGGGATGACCGTGACCCACTACTCGTGCCTGGAGTTGCTGGCACAGCGACCCGGGATGTCCAATTCGGACCTCGCCCGGGGCGCCTTCGTGACGCGGCAGTCGATGAATGTGCTCCTGCAGGCCTTGGAACGCGAGGGTGATGTGACCCGCCCGGCCCAGGCTCCGGTGGGGAAGGTCCTGCCCACCCGGCTCACGGACCGAGGCCGGCGCAGACTCGAAACGGCGAGCGCCGCCGTCCGTGCTGTCGAGGTCAGGATGCTGCGCGAGCTGACGCCGGAGGAACAGACGGAAGCGTTCCGGCTCCTCCAGCGGATGATCCACTCGCTGCGGGAGACGTGAGGAGCGGTTTCCGGGTCTGTACCGGAGAAGCGGTCGGGGAGCAGAATAGCGACGATGCACGCACCCAGCTGACGAAGGAGCACCGATGACCGGATCCGCCGCCTCGCCCAGCCCTTCCGAAAGCCTGCGACGGCGATCGAGGGAGACTCTCTCTGCGTTGGCGCTTCAGTTCCTGCTCGGCATGGCGGCCAACCTCATCGGCGACCCCCACGGCACCTTCGCGACGGTCGTCTACACGATCATCATCATCCTGCACATCGTGATCGCGATCGGCCTGGTCGTGGTCAGCGTGCGGGTGCTCGTTGCCGCCCGGAAGGCCGGCCTCGGCGAGCGCCTCGCCCTCTGGGGCATCGTCGTGATCGCGATCACCTTCCTCGCGGGCGTCGGCACGATGGTGACGGGCAACGACTGGGCCTCCTACCTGATGGCCGTCGGCTTCCTGGTCGCCGCGGCCCTCTACGGCGGAACGTTCTTCGCGTCCTACCGCCCGCAGGAGGCACGTCAGGGGTGACGGCGACCTTCGTCAGCCTCTCTCCAGGCCGTCATAGAAGGTGCTTTTCGTGGTCTCTGTTGTGTAGTGGCCTGTCACGGGAGTCTGCCTGTGGCGCCGAAACACCTGCGCGAAATGGAGAGCACGTTGACGAGAGTGACGATTCTGCCCGATGAGGGGACGTCGGCGGGTTTCGCCTATCGTGTCGATTACCGGCCGGCGTTTGCGCTGGGGACGATCCGGCTCGAGCCGAATCGTGCGGTGAGCGCCCAGGCGGGGGCGATGGTGAGCATGTCGGGTGACATGGAGCTGACCTCGCGGATGGAGGGCGGGATCGTCGGTGCGCTGAAGCGAACCGTGGGCGGCAGGAGCGCGTTCGTTTCGACGTTCACCGCCGGTCCGCAGGGCGGCGAGCTGACCCTCGCCCCGTCGACTCCCGGAGACATCGTGCCGATCCGGGTGGAGAACGGCGAATGTCATGTGGCTGCCGCCGCCTATCTGGCCAGCGATCCCGGTTTGGAAATCGACACCGACTGGGCCGGCGCACGCGGCTTCTTCGCCAGCGACCGGCTGTTCCTCCTCCGCGTGTCCGGGACAGGCACACTCTTCACCTCCGCTTTCGGCGCATTGCACACCAAGACGCTCGAGCCGGGCGAGCGGTACTCCATCGACAGTGGCCATGTGATCACCTGGGACTCCGCCATGGACTATCGGGTCCGCAAGGCCGCGAACAATCTGTTCCGCTCATTCGCGTCCGGGGAGGGCTTCATCGTCGAGTTCACCGGGCCCGGCACGATACTCATGCAGACGCGGAACCTCGAAGCCTTCGCCCGCAGCCTCGCCCTGGTTTCAGGAATGGACGAGGACCGTGGGCTCTCGATGAGTCGCTGACCTGATCGCCGATGTGGGCCACATCCACGCTGCTCATCGCTGGGATCCTCATCCTCATCGAGTGGGCGATCCGCATCGCAGCGGTCATCATCATTCCGCCCGGCCGGCACCCGGCCGCCGCGACCGCCTGGCTTCTGGCCATCTTCGTCATCCCCGAGCTCGGGGTGCTCCTGTTCCTCTTGATCGGCAATCCCAAACTCCCCCGCAAGCGCCGGGCGAAGCAGCGGGAGATGGACGCCTTCATCCGGGCCAGCAGCAACATCCCCGGGGGTCGCCGGCACAATCCCGAATGGCCTCCCTGGCTCGCCTCCGTCGTCGAGCTGAACTCGAACCTGAGCTCGATGCCGATGGCCGACGGGAACACGCTCCACCTCCTCCCCGACTACCAGGGCTCGCTCGACGCGATGACAGCCGAAGTGGAGACCGCCCGGACGTTCGTCCACGTGCAGTTCTACATCCTCACCTGCGACCAGACCACCGCACCCTTCTTCGACGCGCTCGAAGCCGCGGTCGAGCGCGGCGTGAAGGTGCGCGTCCTGCTCGACCATTGGGCATCGTCGCGGACCCGCGACTACAAGGCGACGCTCACACGCCTCACCGCTATCGGCGCCGACTGGTACCTGATGCTGCCGGTGCAACCGCTGAAAGGCCACAACCAGCGCATCGACCTCCGCAACCACCGGAAGATCCTCGTGGTCGACGGTCGCACCGCCTTCATCGGGTCCCAGAACCTCATCGACCGCACCTACAACAAGAGGTCGAACATCAAGCGCGGTCTCCGATGGCTGGAACTCGTCGCCCGCGTGGATGGGCCGGTCGTCGATGCCCTGAACCTCATCTTCATCACGGACTGGTTCATCGAGTCCGGCGAACTGCTCCAGCAGGAGGCCGACACGTTGGAGTCGATCGACCACCCCGAGCTTCAGGAATGCCAGGTCGTCCCCAGCGGCCCCGGATTCGACAGCGACAACAACCTGCGGATGTTCCTCGCGCTCCTCTACAACGCCGAACGCCGCATCGTGATCACGAGCCCGTACTTCGTGCCCGACGAGTCGATGCTCTACGCCATCACGGCAGCCGTCCAGCGCGGCGTCGAGGTCGACCTCTTCGTCTCGGAAATCGGCGATCAGGCCCTCGTCTGGCATGCCCAGCGCTCGTACTACGAGACCCTCCTGCGCGCCGGGGTCCGCATCTACATGTACAAGGCGCCATACATCCTGCACGCCAAGCACCTCACGATCGACGACGACGTCGCGGTCATCGGTTCGAGCAACATGGACATGCGCTCCTTCGGCCTCAACATGGAAGTCTCCCTCCTAGTCCGCGGGAAGCCGTTCGTGCACGAAATGCGCGCCGTCGAAGACGACTACCGCGCCGCGAGCACAGAGCTGACCCTCGAACAATGGAAGAGACAACCGCTGCGCTCCACCGTCCTCGACAACCTCGCCCGGCTGACGAGCGCCCTCCAGTAGCGCGCCTCGCAACCAGGCCGCAGACGATTGGCAGACGCACCCTAGGCCGCGTGGGCGGAGTGCGCCCGGCGGAAGTGCGAAGGCGTTTCGCCCACTTCGGCGCGGAAGGCCCGCGTGAACGCGGCCTCCGACCGGTAGCCGACCCGGGCGCCGACCGCGGAGATGCTGAGGCCGGAGCCGAGCAGCAGGTCAGAAGCGGCCATCATCCGCACCCGGGTGAGGAACCGCCCGAAGCTCATCCCAGCCGCATGCTGGAACCGGCGGAAGAACGTCGCCCGCGAGATGAGCGCGCGCCTGCTGGCCCGCTCCACCGACCAGTCCCCGCCGGGATCCGCCACCACCTCCTCGATGACCGGGCCGATGCGGGGATCGGAGGCGGCCGTCCAGAACCGGCCGTGGGCGCCGACGCCGGGCGACGACCTGAGCACGAGCGCCAGCAGCACCGTGCAGAACGCGGACATGATCGCGGCCGACCCTGCGCCGTCGAGCGCGGCCTCCCCGCGCATCAGGGAGCTGAGCTGTGTGAGAACCGCCCGCCCGCCCTCGGACCGGAAGAGCGAGACGTGCATCGGAGTCGGCAGGGACGCGAACAGCAGGGATCCGGCACCCGGCGCGACCGTGTAGTGACCGCAGAACAGATCGATGACGGCCGGGGAGTCGTCTTCGCTGGTCGTCAGCGCGAAGGTCCGCCCGGCCGTCTCCCGGGTCGGCTGCAGCCCAGCCGCACGGCCGGCCGCTCCGGGCGTGATGACGCGATGCCGCGCGCCGGAGGGGAGGACCACGACGTCGCCCGCCGTCAGCCGGTGCAGAACCCCTCCCACCTCGAGGTCGCACTCCCCCTCGAGCAGGACGTGGAATGGGACCTCGCGCTCGCCGTACGACACGTCCATGCGCGTGGAGCCGCCGAGAAGGCAGCGCTTGTCGAGCGTCGCCTGGAGGCGCGCCAGTCGGAGCAACCGGCTGATGTCGTCCATTGTGAGACTTTCGAGCAGAATGATGAGGCCGTACGGTCTGTTTGTATCACTTCGCTGGGGGCACACTCAAGGCCATGAACACCACGACAGCACTCACGGCCGACGTCCTCGTCGTCGGCTTCGGCAAGGGCGGGAAGACCGCCGCGCACGCGCTCACGGACGCCGGCCGGCGCGTCATCCTCATCGAGCAGTCCGACGAGATGTACGGCGGGACCTGCCCGAACGTCGGCTGTGTACCGACCAAGATGCTCGTCCACTACGCCACCACCAAGCGCCTGCAGGACGACGCGCAGCAGTTCTTCGCCCAGTCGGTCGACGGCGTCCGCGCGCTGACCAGCGCCTTCCGCGCCGGCAACTTCGAGGCGCTGAACGGCAAGGACACCGCGACGGTCATCACCGGCACGGCCCGGTTCCTCGATCCGCACACCGTCGCGGTGGGGGAGGGACGGGACCTCATCACCGTCACCGCCCCCACGATCCTGGTCAACACCGGGTCCGAGCCGGTCATCCCCCCGATTCCCGGCCTCGCGGACAGCTCCCACCTGGTCTCCAGCACGGAACTCACCCAGACGCAGAACCTGCCCGAGCGTCTGGTCGTCCTGGGAGGCGGCTACCTCGGCCTGGAGTTCGCGGGCATCTACCGGCACTTCGGCACCGAGGTCACCGTCCTGGAAGCAGCCGACCGGCTCCTGCCCCGGGAGGACGAGGACATCGCCGAGGCCGTCGAGGAGATCCTCACCGGCGACGGCATCCGCGTCATCACCGGCGCGAACGTCACCGAGGTGCGGGACAGCGGCGCCGTCTCGACCGTCGTCTACGAGAAGGACGGGCGGACCCACACCGTCGAGGCCTCCGCGCTGCTGCCCGCCAC
>JBQCCO010000108.1:0-21645 GCA_051962155.1 Leifsonia sp.
TCAGGAAGCCGATCATCGTCGCCGGCGAGACCTCGAAGCCGACCAGGGCGTAGATGCCGGCGGTGATGATCAGGTCGTGGAACAGCGAGATGATCGCCGCCGCCGACATCTTCCAGGTGCGGAAGTACAGCGCCATCGCGATGAACGCGAGGAGCAGGAACACCACGAGGCCCTGGATCGACTGCTGCGTCACGTCGGCGCCCCACGAGGGACCGATGAACGTCGAGGACACATCGGCGGCGTCGACGCCGTAGGCGGTGGCCAGTGCGTCCGCGACCTCCTTGGTCTGCGACTCGGAGAGCTGGTCGGTCTGCACCTGCACGGCGTCGCGGCCGACGACACTGACGTGCGAGACGGCGTCGGGGACGACGCTCGTGACGGCGTCCTGCGCCTTCGTCGTGTTCGTATTCGAGACGTTCGTGATCTGGAACTGCGAACCGCCGCGGAACTCGATCGAGAAGTTGAAGCCGCCCTTGACGATCGGCACGAGGATCGAGAGCACGACCATGACGATCGCGATGGCGTACCAGATCTTCCGCTTGCCGACGAAGTCGAACGAGCGGGCACCGGTGTAGAGGTCGTTGCCGAACCTGGTGAGACGGCTGGCCATCAGGAGTCCTTCCCCTCGGTCGAACGATCCGAGGACGTCGACGCCGCGGCGAGCTCCGCCGCCTTGCGCTCGGCGATCGTCTGGCGGCGAGCCGCCTCCTTGCTGCTGCGTGCAGCGGTGCCGACGCCGACCGTCGCCGTCGGCGCGCGGAAGCGTGCCGCGCCGCGGTAGACGGCGCCGAGCGCCTGCGGGTCGAGACCGGACATCGTGTGCCCGGAGCTGAAGAACCGGGTCCGTGCCAGCAACTGCAGCGTCGGGTGGGTGAAGAGGAGTACGACGATCACGTCGATGATGGTGGTCAGCCCCAGCGTGAACGCGAAGCCCCGGACGTTGGCTGCGGCGAGGACGTACAGCACGACCGCCGCGAGGAGGTTGGTGGCCTTCGACGCGTAGATCGTGCGGCGTGCACGCGCCCAGCCGGCCTCGACAGCGGACTCCAGACCGCGTCCGTCGCGCAACTCGTCTCGGATGCGCTCGAAGTACACGATGAACGAGTCCGCCGTGAAGCCGATCGCGACGATCAACCCCGCGACGCCTGCGAGGGACAGCCGGTAGTCGTAATGCCACGAGAGCAGCGAGATCGTGAGCCAGGACAGCGCGCCGGCCACGACGAGGGAGAAGATCGTGACGAGACCGAGCAGGCGGTACTGGAAGAACGTGTAGATGGCGACCAGGATGAGGCCGATCAGGCCGGCGATCAGACCGCTGAGCAGCTGCGAGGTTCCGAGCGTCGCCGAGATCGTGTCCTGGCTCTGCACCTTGAAGCTGAACGGCAATGCGCCGAACTTGAGCTGGTCCGCGAGCGCCTTCGCCGTGGTCTCGGTGAAGTTTCCGGTGATCTGCGGCTTGCCGTCCGTGATGGCCGCCTGCGTCGTCGGAGCCGAGATGACCTTGCCGTCGAGCACGATCGCGAACTGGTTCTGTGCGTCCTTGAGGGCCACGAGCCGCGTGGTGACGTCGGCGAACGCCTTCGTCCCCGCGCCGTTGAACACGATGTTGACGGCCCACTGGCCGGTGGTGACGCCCTGCGAGCTCTGCACGAGGCCCGCGTTGGCGTCCGAGATGTCCTGACCCTTGACCTCGACCGGGCCGAGCAGGTACTTGACCGTGTTCTGGTCGTCACAGGTGATGAGCGGCTGATCCGTGGGCGCGGCGCTGGTGGCCTTCTTGGCGTTCGCCTTGCAGTCGTAGGCGTTGAACTCCGCCTGCAGCTTAGGGGTGATCCACGCGAGGTCGCTGCCGTTCGTCGGCTTGCTCGACGGCGTCGACTGCAGTCCGGGCGCCGGCGTCGGGGCAGGCGTCGACTTGCCGTCCGCTCCGACCACCTCGTTGGTCGGTCCGCCGGCGACGAGCACGGGGCGGAAGTCGAGGCGTGCGCTCGACTTCACCCGGTCGAGCGTCGCCTGATCCGGCTTGCCGGGCAGCGACACCACGATGTTGCGGGAGCCCTCGGTGGAGATCTGCGCCTCGGAGACGCCGGACGCGTCGATGCGCTGGCGGATGATCGAGACGGCCTGGTCCAGCTGCTCCTGCTGCACGGACTGACCGTTCTGCACCTGCGGCGAGAGGATGATCTGCGTGCCGCCCTCGAGGTCGAGGGCGAGTTTGGGCAGCCAGGTGGCGTTACTGAGGAGGACGCCGGCCGTGAGGGTGCCCAGGAGCACTACCACGATGACGCCGAGCCAACTCAGCGAACGCCAGGCTTTTTTGACCGGGGTCGACTTTGCCACCAGGAACTCAGCTTTCTACGAGCGTTCCCGCGCCTCTGAGGCGCGGGAACACAGGGAATGTTTTAGTCGTCGCTCTTCGAGCCGGGCTTCTTCGACGTGTCATCGAGCCGCTCGCCGTACTCCGGCTGGGTCGCGTCTGTGGCCTCGGCGCTGATCGCGTGGTCCTCGTTCAGCTCGATGCCGGGTGTTTCGGCATCGTCGTCGGCGACGGGCTCGGTGGAGGTCGGCTCGACCACGCGAGCGAGCACCTGGCGGTGCACCTTCACGACGTGGCCGGGGCTCGTCTCGATGACGGCCGTGTTGTCGTCCTCGTTCACCGAGACGAGCGTGCCGTACAGACCGAAGTTGGTCATGACCTCGGCTCCGGGCACCATCTTCGAGCGCGTCTCCTCCTGGTCGTGGCGCCGCTTACGGCTGTTCCGCCACATGAAGAAGACCAGGGCCGCCAGAATGACGACCATGAGGATGGTCAACGGATCCATTAAGTTGCCGAGCCTTTCAATGGGGGGCAAGGGGGTTGGCCGAACGGCCAGCTTGGATTATATGTCATCGATCAGTGTCGGAGCCTGTGAGGATTCCCCCCGCGGGCTGGGCATCCCGAGGTGACGCCAGGCGGCAGTGGTTGCGACGCGGCCACGGGGCGTGCGTGAGAGCAGCCCGATCCGCACCAGGAACGGCTCGACGACCGATTCGATCGTCTCCGCCTCCTCACCGACCGACACCGCGAGCGTGTTGAGTCCGACCGGACCGCCCTCGAACCGCTCCAGCAGGATGTGCAGCACGGCCCGGTCGAGACGGTCGAGGCCCAGTGGGTCGACATCGTAGAGCTCGAGCGCGGCGCGCACTGCAGCCACATCCGCACGTCCGCCGTGCACGAGCGCGTAGTCGCGCACCCGGCGCAGCAGCCGGTTCGCGATGCGCGGCGTCCCCCGGCAGCGCCCCGCGATCTCGGCCAGCGCCTCCCGGTCGACCTCGAACTCCAGCATCGTTGCGGCGCGCGAGAGCACTTGAGCGAGCTCCGCCTCGTCGTAGAACTCCAGGTGGGCCGTGAACCCGAACCGGTCGCGCAGCGGGTTCGGCAGGAGGCCGGAGCGGGTGGTCGCGCCGACCAGCGTGAACGGCGCGAGGTCGAGGGGGATGGACGTGGCTCCGGCGCCCTTGCCGACCATGATGTCGATGCGGAAGTCCTCCATCGCGAGGTACAGCATCTCCTCCGCCGACCGCGCCATGCGGTGGATCTCGTCGATGAAGAGCACTTCGCCGGGGGTGAGCGAGGACAGCAGCGCGGCCAGATCGCCGGCGTGCTGGATGGCGGGGCCGCTGGAGAGCCGCAGCGGACGGCCGCTCTCGTGCGCCACGATCATCGCCAATGTGGTCTTCCCGAGGCCGGGAGGGCCGGCGAGGAGGATGTGGTCGGGCGTCCGTTCCTGCATCCGCGCCGCCGTGAGGAGCAGTTGCAACTGCCCGCGGACTTTCGCCTGGCCGACGAACTCGGCGAGGCTCCGCGGCCGCAGCGCGCCTTCGAACGCGAGCTCCGACTCCGATTCGAGCTCGGGCGCCGTCAGGTCGTCCGTCATCGTCGCGCCGCCGGTCCGAGCCGGCCGAGGGTGAGCCGGAGGAGCGTCTGGACGCTGTCGCGCTGCGCCTCGTCGGTGTCGGCGACGACCTCCGTGACCGCCTCGGCCGCCACCTTCTCGGGCCAGCCCAGCCCCATCAGCGCGACGAGCACGCTGTCGGACACGGACGAGGGCGCAGCGGCGGCCTTCGTCGCACGTGCAGGACGGCGGACCACGGCGATCTTGCCGGTCAGCGAGAGGACGATCAGCTTCGCGGTCTTCGGCCCGATTCCGGACACCTTGCGGAAGGGAGCGTCGTCATCCGCCGAAACGGCCTCGGCGATCTCGTCCGGCGAGAGCACGGACAGCACGCCGATCGCGGATTTCGGCCCGACGCCCGAGACGCCGTTGAGCAGCTCGAACACCTCCAGCTGCTCCCGGTCGGCGAACCCGAAAAGCTGCAGCGCATCCTCACGCACGATCAGAGAGGTGTGGAGGAACGCCTCCTCTCCGACCCGGAGCGACAGGACGTGATCGGGCGTCAGCTGCACGGCGAAGCCGACGCCGCCCACCTCGATGACGGCGGTGCCGCCGCTCGCAGAGAGCACGGTGCCGCGGAGGGAGGAGATCACCGTGCCAGCCTACGGGGAGCCCCCGACGTCCGGCCGGAGCGCTCCGCGGCGCGCCACGCCTGTTGCGCGGGGGTGAGCGCCGTGCCGGTGCCTCCCCCGGCGTCCGGCGCGACCGGGCCGCCACGCCAGGCGTGGCAGATGGCGATCGCGAGCGCGTCCGCCGCATCCGCCGGCTTCGGCACCTCGGCGAGCCCGAGGATGCGCGCGACCATGGCCTGCACCTGTCTCTTGTCGGCGGATCCGTATCCCGTGATCGCCGCTTTGACCTCGCTGGGCGTGTGAAGGGCGACCGGCAGTCCGCGTTTCGCAGCTGAATGCAGCGCCACACCGCTGACCTGGGCGGTGCCCATCACGGTGCGGAGGTTGTGCTGGGCGAACACACGCTCGATCGCCACCACGGCAGGGCGGTGCTCGTCGAGGAGCTGTTCGATGCCGTTGCCCACGGCGAGGAGCCGCTCCTCCAGCGGCATCGCCGGCGGGGTGCGGATGACCGTCACGGCCACCAGCGTCGCCTTGCGGTCGGGGCGCACGTCGACGATCCCGACGCCGCAGCGCGTGAGACCCGGGTCGATGCCGAGCACCCGGATCGTCATCGGCTCGGCCTACGCGTCGGCACTACTCGTCGTCATCGTCGAGCTGCGCCTGCACCTCGGGGCTGATGTCGAGGTTCGTGTAGACGTTCTGCACGTCGTCCGAGTCCTCGAGGGCGTCGATGAGCCGGAAGACCTTGCGTGCGACCTCGGCGTCGGCCTCGACGTTGACCGTCGCGACGAACTCCGCGTCCGCCGAGTCGTAGTCGATGCCCGCCTCCTGGAGGGCGGTGCGCGCTCCGACCAGATCGGACGCCTCCGTCACCACCTCGAAGCTCTCGCCCCGATCGGTGACCTCTTCGGCGCCCGCCTCGAGCACGGCGGCGAGGACGCTGTCCTCATCCACACCGTCCGCGTGCGGGACGACGATGACACCCTTGCGGTGGAAGTTGTACGCGACGCTGCCCGGGTCGGCCATCGTGCCGCCGTTGCGCGTCATCGCCGTGCGGACCTCGGCGGCCGCGCGGTTCCGGTTCTCGGTGAGGCACTCGATCAGGAGGGCGACGCCGCCCGGGCCGTAGCCCTCGTACATGATCGTGATGTAGTCGATCGACTCGCCGGTGAGGCCGGCGCCGCGCTTGATGGCACGGTCGATGTTGTCGTTGGGGACCGAGGTCTTCTTGGCCTTCTGGACCGCATCCACGAGGGTCGGGTTGCCGGACATGTCGGCGCCGCCCGTCTTAGCCGCGACCTCGATGTTCTTGATCAGCTTGGCGAAGGACTTCGCTCGGCGGGCGTCGATGACGGCCTTCTTGTGCTTGGTCGTTGCCCACTTGGAATGCCCGGACACTGGTGCTCCCTCGTCTTACGTCTGAAAACTCGTCTATTGTACGCGAGCGACGTCCCGGACCCTCTGCAGAAAGTACTGGTGGAAGCGCGTGTCCCCGGTGATCTCGGGATGGAACGAGGTGCCGAGGAGGTTGCCCTGCTCCACGGCGACCACGCGTCCGTCGTCCACCCGGGCGAGTGCCGTCGCCTTCCCGCCGACGCTCTCCACGATGGGTGCGCGAATGAAGACCGCGTGCATCGGCTCGTCCCCGAGCGCCGGAATGTCGAGGTCGGTCTCGAAGGAGTCCACCTGCGAGCCGAACGCGTTGCGGCGCACCGCGACATCCAGTCCGCCGAGGGTCTGCTGACCGGCGATGCCGTCGAGGATGCGGTCGGCCAGCATGATCAGCCCAGCGCACGTCCCGTACACCGGGAGTCCCCCGGCGATCGCGTCGCGCAGCGGCTCGGCGAGCCCGAAGGCGCGGGACAGCTTGTCCATCACGCTCGACTCGCCGCCGGGGATGACCAGGCCGCCGATCTCCTCCAGCTCTTCCGGCCGCCGCACAGGCACCGCGTCGGCGCCCAGGCCCCGCAGGACCGCGATGTGCTCGCGGAAGTCGCCCTGCAGGGCGAGGACGCCAACCTTCGGGCCACGCTCCTCGGTCAGCACTTACCAGCCACGCTCGGCGAGGCGGTGCGGCGCTGGCAGATCGGTGACGTTGATGCCGACCATGGCCTCTCCGAGGCCACGGGAGACCTCGGCGATGACCGTGGGGTCGTCATAGAAGGTGGTCGCCTTGACGATCGCCGCCGCGCGCTGCTCCGGGTTGCCGGACTTGAAGATGCCGGAGCCGACGAACACGCCGTCCGCACCGAGCTGCATCATCATCGCGGCGTCCGCCGGGGTGGCCACGCCGCCCGCGGTGAACAGCACGACCGGCAGCTTGCCGGTCTCGGCGATCTCGCGGACCAGTTCGTAGGGCGCCTGCAGCTCCTTGGCCGCGACATACAGCTCGTCCTTGGTCATCGACGTCAGGGCGTTGATCTCCGAGGTGATCTTGCGGATGTGCTTGGTCGCCTCGGAGACGTCGCCGGTGCCCGCCTCGCCCTTGGAGCGGATCATCGCCGCGCCCTCGTTGATGCGGCGGAGCGCCTCGCCGAGGTTGGTGGCACCGCACACGAACGGGACGGTGAACCGCCACTTGTCGATGTGGTTGACGTAGTCGGCGGGCGAGAGCACCTCGGACTCGTCGATGTAGTCGACGTCGAGCGCCTGCAGCACCTGGGCCTCCACGAAGTGGCCGATACGCGCCTTCGCCATGACCGGGATGGACACCTCGCTGATGATGGCCTCGATCAGGTCCGGGTCGCTCATGCGGGCGACGCCGCCCTGCGAGCGGATGTCGGCGGGCACGCGCTCGAGCGCCATCACCGCGACGGCCCCGGCGTCCTCTGCGATGCGGGCCTGCTGGGGAGTGACGACGTCCATGATGACGCCGCCCTTCAGCATCTCGGCGAGCCCGCGCTTCACACGGCTCGATCCCGTGAAGGTGCCCTGTTCGTTGTCTGTCATCATCGCCCTCTCGTGCACACAAAGATTCTTTTGGCCTATGCCGAACGATAGCATCCCCGCGCGCGTCGCTAGACTCGCCAACGGAGGGCTCGCGTGAGCCTCCCGGGGAGCGACATGGACGAGCACGGCATAACGGGTACGACGGCGTCGGAGATCGCTGCCAGCGTGCGCGCGCTGCACGAGCGCGGGGCACTGCGCCGCGGCGACGCCCTTCCCCCGGTGCGCGAGCTGGCCGATCTGCTGCGGGTCAACCGAAACACCGCCGTGGCCGCGTACCGCCTGCTGGCTCAGGCCGGCGTCGTCACCGCCCGCGGGCGCGCCGGGACCGTGATCGCCGGCCTCGAAGCCGTCGCGCAGGAGGGCTATGCGCCCGGCAGCGTGCTGCGCGACATCGGGACGGGGAACCCCGACCCCCGCCGCATCCCCGACCCGTCCGCTGCGCTGGCCGGCGCGATCGGCCGTCCGGTGCTCTACGGCGAGCCGGTCGTCGACCCGGCGCTCGAGGAGCGCGCACGGGACTGGGTGCGCGACGACCTGCCCGATCAGCCCGTGCGGATCACCATCACGAACGGCGCAGTGGATGCTGTCGAGCGGCTGCTCGCTCAGGCGCTGCTGCGGGATGACGCCGTGGCGCTCGAGGATCCGTGCTTCCTCTCCAGCATCCACACGGTCCGGCTCGGCGGCTACCGGGCCGTCCCGGTGCCGGTCGACGCGGAGGGGATGACCGTCGCCGGCCTCCGCGCGGCGCTGGAGGCCGGAGTCCGCGCGATCATCTGCACGCCGAGAGCGCAGAACCCGACGGGCGCGACCCTCTCCCCCGGCCGCGCCGCCGAGTTGCGCGGGCTGCTCGCCGACCACCCGTACGTGCTCGTCATCGAGGACGACCACTTCTCGATGCTGTCCCAGCGCCCCTACGAGTCGCTGATCGGCCCGGGGCACCTCCGTTTCGCCCTGGTGCGCTCGGTGTCCAAGTTCCTCGGTCCGGACATGTGCCTCGCGGTCGCAGCGACCGACCCGGAGACGGCCGAGCGCCTCTCCTTCCGCCTCAGCCCCGGGACCACGTGGGTCAGCCACATCCTGCAGCGGCTCGTGCTCGCCCAGCTGACGGACGCGACGGCGCTCCGGACCATCGCGGAAGCCGGGCGGCACTACGCCGCGCGGAACGCCGCCTTCGCCGCGCGGCTGGCCGAGCGCGGACTCCCGGCGGAGGCCGGAGACGGACTCAACCTCTGGCTCGAGCTGCCCGTGGAGGCGCGGATCGTCGCCGATCGCCTGATGCGGCGCGGCTGGCTCGCGCGAACCGGGGACGAGTTCCTGCTGGGCGAGCAGCCTGCGCGGTCCCATCACCTGCGGCTCACCGTGCACGATCTGAGCGACGAGGAGGCCGGCCGCCTCGTCGACGACCTGAGCGAGGCGAGCGCGCCCGGGACCTGACCCGCGCATCCCGTGCGAGTTTCGTCACGAATGTCGAGGCGAGCTACTCCTGCGGCCAGGCGGCCGCGATCGTCGCGCGGACATCGCCCAGGAGCTGGGGCAGGGCCTTCGTCTTCGCGATGATCGGAAGGAAGTTCGCGTCCTGCGCCCAGCGCGGGACGACGTGCTGGTGCAGGTGCGCGGCGACACCGGCTCCCGCGATCACGCCCTGATTCATCCCCAGGTTGAACCCGTCGTTCTTCGACACCTGGCGGATGACGCGCATCGCCGTCTGGGTCAGGCTGCCGATCTCGGCGACCTCTTCCGGCGTGGCCTCGTCGTACAGGGCGATATGGCGGTAAGGGCACACCAGCAGGTGCCCGCTGTTGTACGGGAACAGATTGAGCAGAGCGTAGGCGTGAGTCCCCCGGGCGACGATCAGCGCCTCCTCGTCGCTCAGGCTGGGAGCGACGCAGAACGGGCAGTCGTCCTTCGTCGGCTGGGCGCCGTTCTGGATGTACACCATCCGATGAGGAGTCCACAACCGCTGGAACTCGTCGGGCACACCGACGAGGTACGACGGGTCGTCCACACGCACCGGCTCCCCGGCAGCGGGCGCGGTGTCGTCCGCGCCCTCGCCGTGGCTCGCGTCGTAGGACCCGAGGTTCAGTCGTGCCATGCCGTGTCGACCAGCTCGTGCGACCGGATGCTCTCCACGATCCGCTCGATCGCCTCATCCACGGTCACCCCGTTGCGCTGGGTGCCGTCACGGAAGCGGAAGCTGACCGTCCCGGCGGACGCGTCCTCCTCGCCAACGATGAGCTGGAAGGGCACTCTGGCCTTGGTGTGCGTGCGGATCTTCTTCTGCATCCGGTCGTCCGAATGGTCCACCTCGGCCCGCACGCCCCGGGCGCGGAGCCGCGAGATCACGTCGTCGAGGAACGGCGCGTACTGGTCCGCCACGGGGATGCCGACCACCTGGACCGGCGACAGCCAGACCGGGAAGGCACCCGCGTAGTGCTCCAGCAGGATGGCGAAGAACCGCTCGATCGACCCGAGCAGGGCACGGTGGATCATCGCCGGCTGCTTCCGCGTGCCGTCGGCCGCGTTGTACTCCAGCTCGAACAGCTCCGGCTGGTTGAAGTCCAGCTGGACCGTGGAGAGCTGCCAGGTGCGTCCGATCGCATCCCGGGCCTGCACAGAAATCTTCGGCCCGTAGAACGCGGCGCCGCCCGGATCGTCGACGAGCTCGAGCCCGGATTCGATCGCGACCTCGCGCAGCGTCTCGGTCGCGGTCTCCCAGCTCTCGTCGCTTCCGACGTACTTGTCCGGATCCTTCGTGGAGAGCTCCAGGTAGAAGTCGCTGAGGCCGTAGCCGCGCAGGGTCTCGAGCACGAACTCCAGCTGGCGTGCGACCTCGTCCTTGATCTGCTCGTCGGTCACGTAGATGTGCGCGTCATCCTGGGTGAGCCCGCGGACGCGGGTCAGCCCCGCCAGTGTGCCCGACTTCTCGTACCGGTACACGGTCCCGAACTCGGCCAGCCGCAGCGGCAGCTCGCGGTAGCTGCGGCCGCGCGCGCGGAAGATCAGGTTGTGCATCGGGCAGTTCATCGGCTTGAGGTAGTAGTCCTGCCCCTGCCGGGTGATCTTGCCGTCCGCGTCCCGCTCCTCGTCGAGGTGCATGGGCGGGAACATGCCGTCCTTGTACCAATTGAGGTGCTGGCTGATCTCGTACAGGTGCGCCTTCGTGATGTGCGGCGTGTTGACCAGTTCGTAGTCGTTCGCGATCAGCCGCTCGCGCATGAAGTTCTCGATCTCGTTGCGGATGATCCCGCCCTTGGGGTGGAACACCGCCAGCCCGGAGCCGATCTCCTCCGGGAAGCTGAACAGGTCGAGCTCTGCGCCGAGCTTGCGGTGGTCGCGCTTGGCGGCCTCCTCCATCCGCGTCTGGTAGGCGCGCAACTCGTCCTTGCTGGGCCACGCCGTCCCGTAGACGCGCTGCAGCTGCTTGTTCTTCTCGTTGCCGCGCCAGTACGCCGCGGCCACGCGGGTGAGCGCCCAGCCGTTGCCGATCATCCGGGTGTTCGGGAGGTGCGGGCCGCGGCAGAGGTCCTTCCAGACGGTCTCGCCCGACTTCGGGTCGACGTTGTCGTAGATGGTCAGCTCACCGGAGCCGACCTCGACCGACTCGCTCTCGTCGAACGCCGCGGTGTCGCCGTGCTGCGCGCCGCCCTTCAGCCCGATCAGTTCGAGCTTGTACGGCTCGCCGGCGAGCTCGGCGCGGGCCTCCTCGTCGGTGACGACGCGGCGGACGAACCGCTGGCCCGCCCGGACGATGCGGGACATCTCCTTCTCAAGGGACTTCAGGTCCTCGGGAGTGAACGCCTCGGCGACGTCGAAGTCGTAGTAGAAGCCGTCCGTGATGGGCGGACCGATGCCGAGCTTCGCCTCCGGGTTCACGGACTGCACGGCCTGCGCCAGCACGTGGGCCGTGGAGTGACGCAGGATGCTGAGGCCGTCCGGCGAGTCGATGGTCACCGGCTCCACCTGGTCGGTCGTCGTGACGGTGGTCGCGAGGTCCTTCAGCTCGCCGTTGACGCGCATTGCGACAACGGAACGGTCGGTGAAGAGCTCGAAGCCGTCGGCCACCTGTCCACTCCTAGGATCTGAGGGTTGTTGGGAACCCTCCAACTCTAGCCGGACCCCACCGCCCGCCCCGGTCGCTGGCCGCAGGCCGGTCAGGCGTCCGACGAAGCCGTAGCCGCCGGTAGAACCGCCTGGGCGAGCCAGAGGTACGACTGGCGCGGATCGGACAGTTCCACGGAATCCTCGCCGTAGATTTCGTAGGCGATCTCGACCAGCCGCTCCGGCTCGTCGATGCCGAGGTTTCGGGCAAGGATGCGAAGGTCGTGGAGATCCTGTTCACGAGCGGCCGCCCTCTTCATCGCGATCAGCTGCTCCGGAGAGGCCAGGATGACTTCGAAACCCTCTGTTTCCCCGGAAGGACGATCTACTCGTAGCCAGGAGGCGCCGCGCGCGTTGATCCAGTCGACCTCGAGGCCTCGTTCCGCGGCCAGCTCAGCGATGACCTCATCCACCTCAGGGCGCGGCTCGTATACCGCATCGATATCGGCGGTCACCCTGATCGATGGATCGTCTGGAAAGCGCAGGGCCATCGCCGCTCCGCCGATGATACGGATGTTGCCGCTCACCCCTCGGAGATGGAGGCGCCTAACGAGTTCGTCCAGCAGGTCGCGCAGCTTCTGAACGTCGAGTTGACCTCGGGGAACCCGAGTCATGCCCGGCTCAGGGATCGCTCGTCGACGAAGATGTTGAGCCGCCTGAGTTCGGGAGGAGTACTCGTCTTCGCACGTTCGCGAAGAGGCTCGAACTGCGAGACATACCAGGGCCGGGAGAGTCGTCTCGGTGTGGCCCACGTCGGCTTGTCCTTCACGGGAAGGGCCTGCCCGTACAGCGCCCCGAAGAGCGCCTCCCACTTGCGGTCCTTGATCACCGACTCCCGGGCAAGGTTCTGTTCGCAGAACTCATCGCTGCGATCTGTGATGACTTGGACGGCGCGCGTGAGTACCCGTAGAGCGAACGTCTCGCTTCCCGAGTCCAGTGCAGCGTTGATGTCGTCGGTGACGGCTTCCGCGCCATACCGGGCCAGCGGACTCTCCTCCACGGAGGCGTAGCCGACGCGCCGGCCCATGGAAGCGAGAGCCCGCTCCAAGGTCTCCAGTCTGATCGTGCCCTCGCGCTCGGACCGTTCGAGTTGAGAGACCGCGCCCTGGGTGATGCCCATTCGCAGCGCCAGTTCTGCTCCCGTCACCCCGAGACGGAGCCGCGTCGTTTGGATGAGATTAGACATGAAGAAAGTATAGCTATAGCTAATAATCGTGCGCAATGGTCGAACCGCCCGCCCCGGTCGCGCGTACCGTGGCGGGGGTGAGCGCGAAACGCCGGAGCCTCCTGGATCGCACCTTCTTCGTCAGCCTGGTGCTCAAAGGACTGGATGGAGCGGTCGAGCTGATCGCCGGGGCTGCGCTCCTCGTGGTGACGCCGGCCCAGATCGCCGCCGTGACGCGGGCGCTCACCCGGCACGAGCTCCGCGAGGACCCCCACGACCCCATCGCGAACGCCCTCGTCCACTACACCAGCACCGTGAGCGTCTCGGCGACCCTCTTCGGCGCGATCTACCTCCTCGCCCACGGGATCGTGAAGGTGGTCCTGGTCGTCGCCGTCCTCCGCAACAGACTCTGGGCCTACCCGTGGCTGATCGCCTTCCTCGTCGCCTTCATCGGCTACCAGGGGTATGAGCTGATCGTGCATTTCACCTGGGGCCTGGTCGCTTTGACCGCATTCGACATCTTTATCGTCGTCCTCACGGTGCGCGAATATCGCGTCCGAAGACACCACAATCCCGCGGCGGCCCCCGCATCCGCGGAGAGGCCACAGGCCTCTGACGCGCCCGAGGCCGAGTAGAACGCGCGTGTCACCCCACTGAGGGTCGTGCGCTCCAACACGCGGAACCCTAGACTGATCGAGCCCTACCCTCCCCGAATCGCACTCCGACGGACCCGACCGACGGACACCTCACCTCCTCACAAAGAAGCGGATGTCCCTCATGAGAATCGGTTACCTCGCAGCCGGTGCGCTCGTCTTGTCGCTCCTGCAGGCGACGCCGGCTCAGGCTGCGACGCCATCGGTTCCGACCCCGTCGGCCACCACGAGCACGGCGCCGGCCGCAGCGCCGGACGCCTCGCCCACGCCGTCGCCGTCCGCGCCACCCGCATCCTCATCGTCCACGCCCACTGCGTCCCCGTCGCCGTCGACCGCGAACGCCGATCCCTCGCTCGCACAGATGAATGCAGCAGGCGACCACGCCATGGGATCGACGGTGGCCGCCGCGGAAGGTCCGGCCGTCTCCCCGTATGCGCTCAGCCCGGAGGCAGCACTCGGCGTCGGTGGAACGCTCGGGATGGACGTGAGCGGCTGGCAGCCGACCGTCGACTGGAATGCGATGTGGTCCAACGGGGCGCGGTTCGTCTACATCAAGTCGAGTGAGAGCACGGACTACGTCAGCTCCCATTTCCCCTCCCAGTGGTCGGGTGCGACGAGTGCCGGCCTGATCCGGGGCGCGTACCACTTCGCTGCGCCGAACGTCTCGAGCGGCGCGACGCAGGCACAGTACTTCTATGCGCACGGCGGCAACTGGGCGCCGGATGGGCGGACCCTCCCGCCGTTGCTCGACATCGAGTACGCGACTGACGGCAGCGGCACCTGCTGGGGCATGTCGACGGCAGCCATGTCGTCGTGGATCGCCGACTTCGTCCACACGATGAAGGCGCTGACCGGGATCCCGCCCGCGATCTACTCCACGACCAACTGGTGGAACCAGTGCACGGGCTCCAACAACACTTTCGGCGCGTACCCGCTGTTCGTGGCGCGGTACGGAACGACCACCCCGGGCGCGCTGCCCGCGAGCTGGTTGAACTGGACCATGTGGCAGTACGCCGACGCGGGAGTCTTCGCGGGTGACCAGGACATCTTCAACGGCAGCTGGGCCCAGCTCCAGGCCTTCGCGTACGGGGCGCAGAGCCACCCGCCGATCGGGTCCTATGACACCGCGACGGTGACCTCCGGGGCGCCGTTCAGTGTCACCGGCTGGGCGATCGACCTGACCAACCTGGCGGCGTCCAGCCAAGTGCAGATCACCTGGAACACGCCCGCGGGGATCACCACGACGACCGTCACCGCAAACGCCAGCAGGCCCGATGTCGGCAATGTCTATCCGTCCGCCGGCGCGGCACACGGCTTCGCGGTGCAGGCGCCATGGAGCGGATACGGACAATACGGGGCGTGCATCACCGCGCTGGCCCTCCCGGGCGACAGCGCCGGCAACGCCTCGCTCGGCTGCAAGACGGCCTTCATCTCGGCGGCGATCGCAACCGCGCCCGCAGCGACCCGCTTGGCGGGGTCCGACCGCTTCGCCACGTCCGTCCAGGTCTCGCAGCAGGCGTTCCCGACCCCGGGTGTCCCGGTGGTCTACGTCGCTTCCGGCCTGGACTTCCCCGACGCCCTCTCCGCCGCTCCGGCCGCCGGCGCTCAGCACGGTCCCGTCCTTCTGACGATGCCCGGCGCCGTCCCGGCGAGCGTGTTGGCCGAGATCCAGCGATTGAAGCCGGCGAAGATCATCGTCGTCGGCGGGACCAGTGCGATCACCGACGACGCCCTGACCCAACTGCAGGCGGTGGCACCGGCGACCCGCATCGGTGGCGTCGATCGCTACGACACATCACGGCAGATCGCGGCCTACGCCTTCCCGAACGCCACTGCCGCCTACATCGCGGCTGCGAACAGCTTTGCGGACGCGCTGTCGGCCGCGCCCGTGGCCGCCAAGAAGAACAGCCCGCTGCTGCTCGTCAACGGCGCGACCATCGATCCAGCGACCCAGGCCTATCTGACCGCCAAGTCGGTGCACTCGCTCACGCTCATCGGCGGTTCGGATGTGGTCGGCGACGTCTGGTCGGTGCAGCCCCAGAGCCAGGGGTCGACGGTCACCCGCATCGGCGGATCCGACCGGTTCGCCACCAGCGCGCTGCTGGCCGCCTCCGGTTACGCGGCGAACGGGGCAGGGACCGTGTACGTGGCCTCCGGGATCACCTGGCAGGACGCCCTCGTCGCCTCCGCTGCAGCGGGCTCCGCGTCCCGCCCGCTGCTCCTGGTGCGCTCCGGCTGCGTGCCCCGCGTCATCGGGGACCAGATGGTCCGCCTCGGCACGACGGCGACGAACATCACCGGCGGCACGGACGTGCTGAGCTCCGACATCGAGGGCCTGCAGGTCTGCTACTGAGCGGAGCGGACGGGCGCGGTCACCCGTTCACTGCTCCACGGCCTCCAAGCGCACGATGACGGCCTTCGACACCGGGGTGTTGCTTCCAGTGGCAGCGCTTTTCAGGGGCACGAGGACGTTCGCTTCGGGGTAGTACGCCGCCGCGCATCCCCGTGCCGTCGGGTAGGACACGATCCGGTAGTTCGGGAGGACGCGGTCCGGCTCGTCGTGCCATTCGCTGATGATGTTGACGCGCTGACCGTCGGAGAGCTGGAGTTCGGCGAGGTCGTCAGGGTTGACGAAGATCACGTCCCGGCCCTTCGTGATGCCGCGGTAGCGATCGTTGAGGCTGTAGATCGTCGTGTTGAACTGGTCATGAGAGCGCAGGGTCTGCAGGATCAGCCGGCCTTCCGGCCGCTCGAGGTGCTCCAGTTCGTTGACGGTGATCATCGCCTTGCCGCTTGCGGTGTCGAAGCGGCGCGCGTCGCGGGGACCGTTGGGCAGGACGAAGCCGCCCTTCCGGCGGACGTCTGCATTGAATGCCTCGAAGCCCGGCACCACCCGGCTGATGTGGTCGCGGATCACGTCGTACTCGTCTTCGAATCCGGCCCAGTCGATCCCGTACCGGTCGCCGAGCGTCGCCCGCGCCAACCGGCAGACGATGGCCACCTCCGAGAGCAGGCCGGGTGCGACAGGGGGCACCGCGCCGTGGGTGGCGTGCACTGCGCAGACGCTGTCCTCCACCGAGAGGAACTGCGGGCCGCCCTTCTGGAGGTCCACCTCGGTGCGGCCGAGCGTCGGCAGGATCAGCGCCTCCTCCCCGGTGACGACGTGCGAACGGTTGAGCTTGGTCGACACCTGCACCGTCAATCCAGCGCCGCGCATGGCCGCCTACTCCGCAGCGGTGTCGTAGATCGCCGCGACGAAGTTTACCCCCATCGCGAAGAAGACATCGATCTCGCCGCGCTGCAGACCGGTGATCGTCTGCAGGGAGTCGAAGCCGTGCGTGCGCGGAGGCTCGAAGCCGAATTCGCGCTGAACGGCGTCGAGGAAGCTGTCGGGCATCCGCTCCCAGATGCCCATCGTCCGGTCACCCTGCACATTGCTGTGACCGCGGATCGGAGAGGCCCCGGCGCCGGGCTTGCCGATGTTGCCGCGCAGCAGCAAGAGGGTGATCAGCTCCTTCAGGGTCGCAACCGCATTCTTCTGCTGCGTCAGACCCATCGCCCACGTGATGATCGTGCGGTCGGAGCGCACGTAGAGGTCCGCCAGCAGGTCCACCTCGTCGAGAGTGAGGCCGGTGGCCTCCAGCACGGTGGCGTCGTCGAGCGCGGCGATGTGCTCGCGGAACGCCTCGAGGCCCAGGGTGTGCTCGGCGAGGAACTCGTGGTCGAGCACGGTGCCGGGCGCGCGGTCCTCGGCCTGCAGCACCCGCTTCGACACCGCTTGCAGCAGCGCCATGTCGCCGCCGGAGCGGATCTGGAGGAAGTGATCGGCGATCTGGGTGCCCTTGCCGATGATGCCGCGTGCCTTCTGCGGGTTCTTGTAGCGGATGAGGCCGGCCTCCGGCAGTGGGTTCACCGCAACGATCGTGGCGCCGTTCCGTTTCGCCTCCTCCAGAGCGGTGAGCATGCGCGGATGGTTCGTGCCCGGATTCTGCCCCATCACGATGATCAGCTCGGCTTTGCCGAAGTCGTCGTAGGCGATCGTCGACTTGCCGATTCCGATCGTCTCGCTCAACGCCGTGCCGGTCGACTCGTGGCACATGTTGGAGCAATCGGGGAGGTTGTTGGTCCCGAATGCGCGGGCGAACAGCTGATAGGCGAACGCCGTCTCGTTGGCGGTGCGGCCGGAGGTGTAGAACGCGGCGCGGTCCGGCGAGTCGAGCGAGTTGAGGCGATCGGCGATCACCGTGAATGCGCGATCCCAGCTGATCGGTTCGTAATGATCCGAGCCGGCCTGCTTGTAGACGGGCTCGACGAGGCGACCCTGCATCCCGAGCCAGTACTCCGACTTGTCCAGCAGGCTGGTCAGCGAGTTCTCGGCCCAGAAGCTCGTCGGGACAGTCACCGGCGTCGCCTCCCAGGTGACAGCCTTCGCACCGTTCTCGCAGAACTCCAGGAGGTTGCGCTCGCCCGGGTCCGGCCAGGCGCAGCTCATGCAGTCGAAGCCGTTCTTCTGGTTGATCGCCGTCATCAGCTTCGCGGTTCGCAGGGGCCCCATCTCGGCGATGGCCGGCTCCATCGAGTGCAGGATCGCGGGCACTCCGACGGCCCAGTCCTTGTTCCGGCCGACCTGCAGGTCGGGGTAGTCGGTCCCCGGGTTCACGTCCCTTTCGTGCATCAGACCATTTCCTCATGTTTCCGGGTCTTCCCCGCAGTGACGACGCGCTCCCGTCCCGAGTAGACGACCATCGAGTTCCCGCGCAGGAACCCGATGACGGTCAGCCCGAGCTCGTGCCCGAGATCGACGGCGAGGGATGACGGCGCCGACACCGCCGCCAGCACGGGGATTCCCGCCATCGACGCCTTCTGCACCAACTCGAAGCTCGCACGACCGGACACCATCAGGACGGTCCCGCTCAGCGGGAGCCTTCCTTCTTTGAGCGCCCAGCCGACGACCTTGTCCACGGCATTGTGCCGGCCGACATCCTCGCGCAGCGCCAGCAGCTCTCCGGTGGCGGCATCGAACAGCGCGGCCGCGTGCAGGCCGCCCGTCTGGTCGAACACGGCCTGCCCAGCGCGGAGCCGATCCGGCAGGGCGCTCAGGAACTCGTCGGAAACGGTCACCGGGTCCGTACCCACGGGGTGGCGGGACAGGGTACGCACGGCGTCGATGCTCGCCTTGCCGCACAGTCCGCACGAACTGGTCATGTAGAAGTTGCGATCGAGGCTCACGGCGGGGCGCGCGACCCCGGGGGCGAGGGTGACATCCAGCACGTTGTAGGTGTTCTCGCCGTCAGCCGGGAGGCCGGCGCAGTAGCGGATGGCGAGGAGTTCCTCGCCGTGCGCGACCACTCCCTCGGAGACGAGGAAACCGGCGGCCAGGTCGAAGTCGTGCCCGGGCGTCCGCATCGTGATCGACAAGGGCGTTCCGCCGAGCCGGATCTCGAGCGGCTCTTCGACGGCGAGGAGGTCCTCGCGGTGGGACTCGGCCCCGCCGACTTCGATCCTCGTGATGCGTCTTCGCGCCGTCCTCGTGCTCATACTGCAGGCTTATCACAGCGTTCGCGGCGGCTCATACTCGAATCCGCCGAGGAAGCGCATCGGCGTCAGCAGGGGAACGATCCGCCTCGCGCGGGCCATACTCGAAGGCGATGAGTACCACGGCCGCGAACAGACACGACAGACGGGCGGCGAGGCCTGCCTGGCACGACGCCCGGGCGATCGCGCTGACGGCAGGGGCAGCTGCCCTGCTGCCTCAGGAGACCGTGGCGCTCGCGGACGCGGTCGGACGTCACCTGGCAGGCGACCTGCTCACCGACATCGATCTCCCCCAGTTCGCCTCGGCAGCGATGGACGGCTGGCTGGTGGTGGGCGATGGACCGTGGCAGCTGGAGGGTCACGCCGTCGAACGGTTCGGGGACGCCCTCCCCGCCCGGGGCTTCGCACGCCCCATCGTGACCGGGGCGCTCGTGCCGGCCGGCGCAACCGCAGTACTCCGCAGCGAGAGCGGTTCGGTCGCTGACGGCGTCCTCCGCTCGACCGTCGCACACGAGCCGCGACCGGGCCAGCACATCCGGCCGGCGGGGATGGAGGCTGCACGCGGCGAGCGGATCATCGCCTCCGACACTCTGCTCAACCCGGCACACGTCGCACTCGCCGCCGCCACGGGACGCGATGAGCTCGCGGTGCGCGCCGTGCCCCGCGTCGGGCTGGTGCTCACCGGTGACGAGGTCGTGACCGCGGGCATCCCGGGTCCCGGACGCGTGCGGGACAGCTTCGGTGTCCAGCTGCCGGCCTTCATCCGCATGCTTGGCGGCACCGTGACAGGAGCGAGACGCGTGGGCGATGACGTGGATGGGACCGCGCGCGCTCTCGACGAGGCCGACGCTCCCCTGGTCGTCTCCACCGGCGGTACGGGTACCTCGCCCACGGACCATGTCCGAGACGCTCTTCGCATGCTCGATGCGCGGATTCTGGTGGACGGCATCGCGATGCGTCCGGGAGGCCCCACGACTCTGGCCGTGCTGCCGGACGGCCGGTTCGTCGCGGCTCTTCCGGGGAACCCGCTCGCAGCGATGCTGGGCGCGCTCACGGTGGTCGAGCCCCTGCTTGCCGGGTTGACTGGTCGACCGTCCGCCCCGCTCAGGCCGGTGGTCGCCGGCGCGACGACGGGGCGCGACGGCGCGACGACGCTCGCACCGTTCACGTGGGTGGCTGGCCGGGCGACGGTGACGGCGTGGGACGGGGCCGCGATGCTGCGCGGGCTCGCCGAGGCCAGCGGCATCCTCGTGGTGCCGGAGGAAGGGATACGCGAGGGCGACACCGCCGACAGTATGGTGTTGCCCTGGTCGGGCTTCGACGCGCAGCTCGCTGCTCCGGGACCCATGACAGTGGAGAGCCGGCGTGGCTGAGCGTGTCCCGGCGGAGGCCGCCATCGTCGTCGCAGGCGGCCGGTCGACCCGGTTCGGCAGCGACAAGCTGCAAGCGCAGGTGGGCGGTCGGACTCTCCTGCTCCGGACGATCGAAGCCTTGAGTGACTGCCGGACGGTGGTCATCGTCTCGGCCGCCGATCACGCTCTCCCCCGGGACGTCGTGCGCGTGTCCGAGTATCCGCGGTGGGGTGGCCCGTGTGCGGGGATCGCAGCTGGGGTCGCCGCGCTGCCGGAGGGCACGAACGAGACGCTCATCGTCTCGGCGGACCTCGCACGGCCGGCCGACGCGATAGCGGCCCTTCACGGTATGCCGCCGGGAGTGCTCGCGGATCGCGACGGCAACATCCAGTGGCTCCTCGCGCGTGTCCCGCTCCCCGCCCTACGGATGCGGCTGGCGCAGCTTCAGGCGGCAGGCGGGGTGGCAGGGATCCCGGTGCGCGCACTCATCGGCGACCTCGACCTCCCGATCGTCCGTGTCAGCGCCGACGTGGTCGCGGACGTCGACGAGCCGCGCGACCTCGACACCGTGGTGGAGTGAGCCCGGTCCGGCCTCCGCAGATCAATTTCACTCACGATCGCGAAGTAATGGCGACCGGAGGTTGGACCACCGCGGAAACGACGAAACCCCCGGTCTTCCGGGGGTTTCTCTCTCTGTGGGCGATACTGGGATCGAACCAGTGACCTCTTCCGTGTCAGGGAAGCGCGCTACCGCTGCGCCAATCGCCCGAACCTGAAAGCAAAGCTTCAGGATCGAGGTGGATACGGGATTCGAACCCGTGTATACGGCTTTGCAGGCCGCTGCCTCGCCTCTCGGCCAATCCACCGAACGCCACAACACGGATAACACCCGCACCGTACCTGAGAGGCCCGATCCGAGGACCGGGCCGACTCGAGCGGATGACGAGATTCGAACTCGCGACCCTCACCTTGGCAAGGTGATGCGCTACCAACTGCGCTACATCCGCATTCCATCCCGCAGTTCCCTGCGGCACGTGGAAGACTCTATCCGATCCTGCGGGACAAGACAAAACCGGTTACGCCCTCCGGGTGTGTCGCCTGGAGGGCCTGTGTCGATGTGCATCCGCGGCCCGGAGTCGGCTAGTATCGAATCTCGCAGCCGCTCGCGGATGCACGGGCGATTGGCGCAGTTGGTAGCGCGCTTCCTTCACACGGAAGAGGTCATCAGTTCGAGTCTGGTATCGCCCACCAGAGTGAAACCCTCGGTCAGCCGGGGGTTTTCTTCGTTGGGGCCCGTCGTCCTCCGAGGCCGAAACGCACCTCACTTCCACCGGAAGTGCACGAACACCCGCCCGAAATTCTTCGAGTCTTTCTCGACCCGGT
>JBQCCO010000109.1:0-13938 GCA_051962155.1 Leifsonia sp.
GACGATGTCGGCGACCGCGAGCACCGCATCCGGTACAGGCACGAACGTGCGCACCAGCACTAGCGCGACGAACCCGACGATGAACAGCGGCACGATCGGCGGACGCGCTCCGTCGGTCGCCGACGCCCGGCGCCGTTGCACGAGCGACGTGATCGCCACCATCGGCGCGAGCATCAGCACGCGGGTGAGCTTGACGACGACCGCCACCGCGAGCGCGCCGGCGCCCGCGATCTGCGCGGTCGCCACGACCTGGCCGACGTCGTGCACGCCGGCGCCCACCCAGTGCCCGAACTGCCGCGCATCCAAGCCCAGTGGATGCCAGAACAGCGGCAGGACGAAGATCGCGAGCGTCCCGCACAGCGTGACCAGGGCGACCGGCGTCGCCGCTTCTTCGTCCTTGGGCTTCACGACGCCGCTCATGGCGCCGATGGCCGAGGCGCCGCAGATCGAGAAGCCGGTCGCGATGAGGAGCGGCTGGTGCCCGGGCAGCCGGAGCATCCGTCCGATCCAGAACGTCCCGGCGAAGCTCAGCAGCACGACGGCGACGGTCGTCGCGATGGCGACCCAGCCGAGCCCGGCGATGTCGCCCAGGCTCAGCTTGAGCCCGAGCAGGACGACGCCTACCCGCATCAGCCGCTTGGCGCTGACGGACAGCCCGGGAGCGAGCCGTCCGAGCAGCGCGGGGCGCGCCACGGGCAGCTGACCCACGACGATCCCGAGAACGACGGCAGCGGTGAGCAGCGGGACGGCCGGGACCAGCCAGTGCACCGCCCAGGCGACGGCCGCCGCCAGTCCGCACACCGCGAGGCCGGGGAGCCAGGCGAGCGGGACGCGGACGGTGGGGGATGGCGTGCTCACCCGATCCATTCTGGCGAGGATTCAGGCGGCCGCGCGCCGATCGGCCGGCCCCGCGCAGATCCCGGCCGCGCCGCTCAGAGCGACGACAGCAGCTTCGTCCCCTCCGGAACCCCGAGCCCGGTGCACGCATCCCACCCGGCTGCCGCCTGGTACGCGCCGTTGTCGCCGGTGACGATATCGCGGAACCCGGCCGCCACCTGGCCGGCCGGCACCGAGTCGTAGAGGGTCGGCTGCAGGAGTCCCAGCGGCCGCCCCGTCGACTGCACCAGCCGCGCGACCAGCGCCGCCCACAGGGGTGCGACCGCACTGGTACCGCCGATCACCGTGTCCCGGCCGTCGACCCGGACGCGGTAGCCGGTCTGCGGATCGGCCACCGCGGAGACGTCCGGCACCCCGCGTCCGCCCGGACCGTTCGCAGTGCCTCCCGCGTCCGTCCCGTCCGCACCGGAGGGCACGCCCGCCCGGGCCTGCCAGGACGGCAGCGGGAACACCGCGCTGACCCCGCCCCCGGTGGCGCCGTTGCCCGCTCCGTTGTTCCACACCGTCTCCGACCGGACAGCGCCGGTCGAGGCGTCCGCATCCAGCCGGGTGCCTCCGCAGGCGAGTGCGTGCGGCGACGAGGCCGGGAAGTCGACGTGCGGCTTGCCGTCGCCGACGCGGTCGCTGCTCCCGTCGTCGCCGGCCGCGGCCGTCGTGGTGACCCCGAGGGCTGCCGCGTCCTGCAGCGCCTGGTCGAAGGCCGTGCGCGCCTGCGCCGTCCACTGGTCCTCGGACTGCCCCCAGCTGATGCTGATCGCAGCGGGAGTCGGGTTCGCGTGCGCTGCCGTGCTGACCGCATCCAGGAATCCGGCGTCGGTGTTGGGCGCGAAGTAGACGACGATGTCCGCACCCGGGGCGAGGGCCCCGACGACCTCGATGTCGAGCATCACCTCGCCATCCGCGCCGTTCGGGTCGCCCCCGGGCGCATTGGAGCCGCCATCCACTCCGACCGCGCGCACCGACGGGGTGGGGATGCCGAGCCCGGCGAAATACGTGTCCAGATCGGACTGTTCATACCCTCCGCCGAGCTCGATGATCGCGACGGTCTGACCGCTGCCGTCGGTCCCCTCCGGGAACGAGTACACCGTGCCGAGCTGGGGCGGCGTGTAGCTCGTGCTGACCGCGGCGGCCGGGACGTAGCGGAACTGCGCGCGCGCCTGCGGCCGGTCGTCGAGGCCCAGCACGGCGGTCACGACGCCGTCGAGGGCCGCCGGGATGCTGAGGCCGCCCGAGCGCTGCCGGTACGCCGTCGCGTCGTCGCCCTCGTGCTCCCGGGTGGACCGCGCGAGGTCGGTGCCGAAGACGCGGGCGATGGTCTGCACCGGGCCGGAGACGCGCACCCGGCGTGCCCCCGCATCCACCTCGTCCACGGTCACGCCCAGGGCTTCGAACGTGCTGCGGACCAGCTCCACATCCTCCGGGGATGCGCCGTACTGCTCCGCCAGCTCGTCGCGGGTCAACGGGGTCGTGAAGGCGTCGTCGGGAAGTTCGGCACGGCGCCGCAGCACCAGCGTCGCCTCCACCGGGGAGTCGGGCGCGAGCCCGCCGTGCGACCGGAAGCCCGGCCGCTCCGGGCGCTCGCTTCCGGGAAGGGGGACGAGGTCGAGGGGGTGATCGCTCATACCACTCGGTCTACCACCGGCCGCCGACACGGCACGGCTCGGCCCGGCGCGTCGTCACACCCAGCTCGGCAGCCACATGTGGATCTGCCAGAACCAGAACGGCACCGTCTGCCCGATCCAGATCGGCCAGAAGAACGCGCTGACGAGCGCGGCGGCGACGAGGAAGACCCCGGTCCAGACGATCCCTGTCGTCCGACGTGGCCGGGGGTCCGTCCGGCTCCCCAGGACCATGGCGATCACCGCCGTGAGCGCCAGGATCAGGTACGGCTCGAACGAGATCGCGTAGAAGGTGAAGATCGTACGCGCCATGTACAGCCACCACGGCAGGTACCCGGCGGCGATACCCGTCAGGATCAGCCCGATCCGCCAGTCGCGCGACCGGATCAGCCAGTACACCAGGAACAGGATCGCGGCCGTCCCCGCCCACCAGATCAGCGGGTTGCCGAGCGAGGTGATCGCGGCGGAGCACGAGCTGTACGCGCAGCCCTGCTGGCCCTGCGTCGTGCCGACGTAGTACATGCTCGTCGGCCGCAGCATCAGCGTCCAGCCCAGCGGATTGGACTGGTAGGGATGCGGCGTGTGCAGGTTGATGCTGTAGCCGTACATCTGGGTCTGGTAGTACCAGAGGTTCTGCACCCAGTGAGGCACCCAGCCGAGCGCTCCCGTCCACTGCGCGTGCGTCGACTCCGCCCAGTGCCGGTAGTAGCCGTTGGAGGAGAAGATCCAGCCCGCCCAGGTGGCCACGTAGGCGATGAAGGCGAGCGGGACCATGAGGACGAACGTGGCAGGAGCCTGCTTCAGCAGGGCGCCGCTGATCGGGAACGGGAGGGCCTCCCGGTGGCGCGCCACCGCATCCACGATCACGACGTAGACGGCGAAGAAGGCGAGGAAGTAGAAGCCGGTCCATTTGACCCCGGCGCACAGCCCGCAGATGATCCCGGCCGCGATCAGCCAGGGACGCCACCAGAGCACCGGCCCCCACGCGGGGTCACGGCCCGACGAGCGCTCAGCGGCCACCCGTGCGGACAGCCGGTCCGCCGCCCACCGGCGGTCGAGCAGGATGCAGCAGAACGCGAGCAGCGCGAAGAACATCACGAAGTTGTCCAGGAGCGCCACGCGGCTCATCACGATGGCGTGCCCGTCGATGGCGAAGAGGAATCCCGCGATCGTGGCGATCATCGTGGAGCGGAACAGCATCCGCGCGACGAGGAAGACGAGGAGGACGGCGAGGGTGCCGGCGATGGCGGTGGAGACGCGCCAGCCGAACGAGTTGCCCGGCCCCGTGGCCGCCATCCCGAGCGCGATGAGCCACTTGCCGAGCGGTGGATGCGCGACGAACGACGGATCGGAGGAGAAGATCTGCGTCTGGCCCGCCGCGAATCGCCCGTCGGCGTGGTCCGGCCAGCTGCCCTCGTAGCCGAGGTTCCAGAGGCTCCACGCGTCCTTGACGTAGAAGGTCTCGTCGAACACGAGCGTGTGCGGCGCGCCCAGGTTCCACAGTCGCAGGACTGCCGCGAGCAACGTCACCGCGATCGGAGCACCCCACAGCCACACGCGCAGCCGCGTCGGGGTTCCGAGGACGCGCCCCCACCAGTCGTCCAGGCGGCTGCCGAGCCGGGGCGCGGCCCGGTGCGCGGCCGGAACGTCGGCCGGAAGGTCGGCGGGAGGAGCGAAAGTCACCAGGCCATGTTAAAGGCGCAGGCTATGCCTGCATGCATGGCCGGCATTCGCGCGTGCGACCGGCCGACGCGCGGCTGTCAGACTAGGGCGCATGATCATCCTCGCCGCCACCCCGATCGGCAACCTCGGCGATGCGTCGCGGCGGCTGGTGGAGGTCCTGGAAGCGGCGACGATCGTGGCCGCGGAGGACACGCGCGTGGCGCAGCGCCTGCTCGCCGGGCTCGGCGTGGCGAACCGGCCGCGCCTGATCGCCCTGCACGACCACAACGAGCGGGACCGCGCCGGCGAGCTCGTGGAGCTGGCGCGCGATCAGGATGTGGTGCTGCTCAGCGACGCCGGGATGCCCACCGTGTCGGATCCCGGGTTCCACCTCGTGGAGGCGGCCGCCGCGGCCGGAGTCGCCGTCACGGCCCTGCCCGGACCATCGGCGGTGCTGACCGCGCTCGCCGTCTCCGGCCTGCCGACCGACCGGTTCACCTTCGAGGGCTTTCTGCCGCGGAAGCAGGGTGAGCGCCTCTCAGCGCTTCGGGCGCTTGCGGCCGAGGGCCGCACGATGGTCTTCTTCGAGTCGCCGAATCGGATCGCGGCCTCGCTCGCCGACATCGCCGCGGTCTTCGGCCACGACCGCCGGGTCGCGGTCTGCCGTGAGCTGACCAAGCTCTACGAGGAGGTCCGGCGGGGAGGCGCGGCCGAGCTGGCGACGTGGGCAGCCGAGGGCGTCCGCGGCGAGATCGTGGTGGTGGTGGCCGGCGCGCCGGCGCGGGCCGCCGATCCCGAGACCGCTCTGGAGCAGGTGCTCGCGCTGGTCGCCTCCGGCACCCGGCTGAAGGACGCGGCGGCCGAGGTGGCTGACGCGACCGGGCTGGGCAAGCGCGACCTCTACCAGGCGGCGCTCGCGCGCCGCGGCTGACCGCAGTCAGCCCTCTTCCGACGGCAGTACTTCCAAGCGTACGGCGGGGAACCGGCTGAACCCGTCGTCACGGGTGACGAGCGTCAGGTCGTGCGCGTAGGCGTGCCCGGCGATGAGCGCATCCTTCAGTCGCATCGCGGATTTCGGCTGTGCGGTGAGATGACCGAAGCCGTCGGCGGCGCGCTGGTCGAACTCCATCCAGAACCCGGGGATGGAATCGAGCAGCTGCAGAAGCTCGCGCCGGATCAGCGCCCGGCTCTTCTTCGCCGGGTCCTCGGCGAAGACCGCCAGGCCGCGGGCCAACTCCGCCCGGCAGATCATGGAGGACGCATAGCTCTCGAAATCCGCGATGATCTCCGGGGTGAAGCCCGCGACGATCACGCTGGTGTCGAGCATCGCCCGCGGGCTCACCGGGCGTCTCCGACCGTCTCTGAGTCACGGCCGGCAGAGAGCTCCGCCAGTTCGTCGGCCACATCCTCCGGCGAGCTCATCCGGGCGAGCAGCCGCAGCTGCGCCTTGACGCCGTCGAGCGCATCGTCCGGCTCCGCTATGGGGACGAACGCCGCCCGCACTTTCCCGTGATTGGTCACCAGTGCCCCGGTCTCGAGGTAGCGGACGGGGTTGGACTTGAATGCGCTGATCGGGACGCGGGGAAGATCGTCAGCGAGGGCTATTCTCATGGGCATGGCTCCGATCAGTGGCAAGCAGAGCCATTCTAGCTCTTCTCGCTCCGATCGCGGAGTGGTCTCCACATCCCACCGCGGTTCTCCACAGGGGCGGTAACACGCCGATCCGCGCGTCCGCGCGCCCGTAGGATGGTCAGCATGTCCGACGGCTCTTCCTTCTACATCACCACGCCGATCTTCTACGTGAATGATGTCCCGCACATCGGGCATGCCTACACGGAGGTCGCGGCCGACGTCCTCGCCCGGTGGCACCGCCAGGCCGGGGACGACACGTGGCTCCTCACCGGCACGGACGAGCACGGCCAGAAGATCCTGCGCACGGCCACCGCGAACGGCACGACGCCGCAGGAGTGGGCGGACAAGCTGGTCAGCGAGGAGTGGCTGCCGCTGCTGAAGACCATCGACATCGCCAATGACGACTTCATCCGCACGACGGACGAGCGTCACGAGGTCAACGTGCAGAAGTTCCTGCAGAAGCTCTACGACGACGGCTACATCTACGCGGGCGAGTACGAGGCGCTGTACTGCGTCGGCTGCGAGGAGTTCAAGCCGCAGAGCGAGATCGTCGACGGCACCGGCGAGTACGCGGGCCAGAAGGTCTGCGCCATCCACTCGAAGCCGCTGGAGCTGCTGCAGGAGAAGAACTACTTCTTCCGGATGAGCCAGTTCGCCGACCGGCTGCTCGCCCTCTACGAGGAGCGGCCGGACTTCGTGCAGCCGGAGTCGGCGCGCAACGAGGTGGTCAGCTTCGTGCGCCAGGGACTCTCCGACCTGTCCATCTCGCGCTCCAGCTTCGACTGGGGCATCAAGGTGCCGTGGGACGAGTCGCACGTCGTCTATGTGTGGTTCGACGCGCTCCTCAACTACATCACCGCGGTCGGCTACGGGCAGGACGATGAGGAGTTCGCACGCCGCTGGCCCGCGAACCACCTGGTCGGCAAAGACATCCTGCGCTTCCACGCCGTCATCTGGCCGGCGATGCTGATGGCCGCGGGACTGGAGGTGCCGCAGCGCGTCTTCGGACACGGCTGGCTGCTCGTCGGCGGCGAGAAGATGTCCAAGTCGAAGCTGACCGGCATCGCCCCGACCCAGATCACCGACACGTTCGGGTCGGATGCGTTCCGCTACTACTTCATGCGCGCCATCAACTTCGGGCAGGACGGCTCGTTCAGCTGGGAGGACCTGGCCGCGCGGTACCAGGCGGAGCTCGCCAACGGGTTCGGCAACCTCGCCTCGCGCGTGATCGCCATGCTCACGCGGTACTTCGGCGGGATCGTGCCACCTGCGGGCGCCTACCAGGAGGTCGATCTGGCGGTGCAGTCGGTCGTGCGCACGGCCACGGCGGACGCGGACGCGGCGATCGCCCGGCTCGGCATCCACGACGCCCTCACCGCGATCTGGCGGATCGTCGACGAGCTCAACGGCTACATCACCGAGCAGGAGCCGTGGGCGCTGGCGAAGGACGACGCGCAGCGCGAACGCCTCGGAACGGTGCTGTACACGGCGGCGGAGGGCCTCCGAGCGCTCGCAGTGCTGCTCTCGCCGGTCATCCCCGGCGCCACGGCCAAGCTGTGGGAGGCGCTCGGGGTGGAGGGCGAGCTCGGCCCGCTGACCGCGCAGGGCCTCCGCACGGCCGGCGACTGGGGCCGGCTCCCTGCAGGCACGGAGGTCAACGGGCTGGAGGCGCTGTTCCCGCGGATCGACGCGGAGGCGGTCGCCGCCGTATGACGGACCCGTCGTTCGTACGGCAGCGGCACGTCACGGACGGCCGCGACCTGGCCTACCCTCCGCTGCCCGAGGCGCTCGTCGTCCCCGTCTACGACAACCACACGCACCTGGAGATGGCCGACGGCGAGCAGCCTCTGGACTACCGGGAGCAACTCGACCGCGCATCCAGCGTCGGCGTGCGCGGCGTCGTGCAGGTCGGCAACGACGTGGAGACCTCGCAATGGTCCGCGGACATGGCCGCCATCGAACCGCGGATGCTCGCCGCCGTCGCCCTCCACCCGAACGACGCGCCCGACTACGCCGAGCGCGGCGAGTTGGATGACGCCCTCGCGATCATCGACGGCCTCGCCCGGCGCCCGCGCGTGCGCGCCGTCGGCGAGACCGGGCTCGACTTCTTCCGCACAGAGGAAGGGCCGCGCCGGGATGCGCAGTTCCGGTCGTTCGAGGCGCACATCGAGATCGCCAAGCAGAACGGCATCGCGTTGCAGATCCACGACCGCGACGCGCACGCGGCCGTCGTCGCGACGCTGAAGCGCGTGGGCGCGCCGGAGCGGACGGTGTTCCACTGCTTCTCCGGTGACATCGAGCTCGCTCGCATCTGCGCCGACAACGGCTGGTACATGTCGTTCGCCGGCAACCTGACCTTCAAGAACGCGCCGAACCTGCGTGCCGCGCTCGCCGCCGCGCCGCGCCACCTGGTCATGGTGGAGACGGATGCCCCCTTCCTCACGCCGATGCCGTTCCGCGGCCGGCCGAACGCTCCGTACCTCATCCCGCACACGCTCCGCGCCATGGCGGAGGTGATGGGCACGGACGCCTCCACGCTCGCCGCGCAGATCAACTCCAACACCGAGCTCGTCTACGGCCGGTGGGACAGCGAACCCGTCGGGCCGCCGCCCACCATGCCGATCGGGATCATCGCGTGAGCGAGGTCCGGCTGCTCGGACCGGCGGAGATCCGCGATCTGGCCGAGCTGCTCGACGTCACCCCGACCAAGAAGCTCGGGCAGAACTTCGTCATCGACGCGAACACCGTCCGGCGCATCGTCCGGGTCGCCGAGGTCGAGTCCGGCGACCGTGTCGTGGAGATCGGCCCGGGCCTCGGCTCGCTGACCCTCGGGCTGCTGGAGGCGGGAGCGTCGGTCGTCGCCGTCGAGATCGACGGCCGCCTGGCGGCACAACTGCCGATCACGGTCGGCGAGCTCGCTCCGTCCGCGGCATCCCGGCTCACGGTCGTGCATCGCGACGCGCTGGCAGTGACCGAGCTCCCGGTGGATCCCGTCCGGCTGGTCGCCAACCTGCCCTACAACATCTCCGTCCCGGTGCTGCTCCACTTCCTGGAGCGGTTCCCCAGCCTCCGCTCGGGTGTCGTGATGGTGCAGGCGGAGGTCGGCCACCGGATCGCGGCGCCGCCCGGCTCGAAGGTGTACGGCGCCCCGAGCGTGAAGGCCGCCTGGTACGGCACCTGGCGCACGGCCGGCGCCGTGAGCCGCCAGGTCTTCTGGCCGGTGCCGAACGTGGACTCCGTGCTCGTCGGCTTCGAGCGGCACGAGCACGACACCGGGAGCGAGGAGCTGCGCCGTCGCACCTTCGCCCTCGTGGATGCGGCCTTCCAGCAGCGCCGGAAGACCCTCCGTCAGGCGCTGGCGCCGGTGTTCGGCGATCCGACGTCGGCGGCCACTGCGCTGCACGCGGCGGAGATCGACCCGTCCCTCCGTGGCGAGCAGCTGTCGCACGCCGACTTCGCCCGGCTCGGGTCCGTCCTCGCGGCCTAGGGCCGTCCCCGCGGCCCCAGGCCGTCGCCCCGCGCCGCCCTCAGGGCGCGGCCTGCGGTGGCGGTCCCGCTGGGCCGCGGCGTGTTCCGATGCGTGCCGGCGACAGGGATGCGAACGCGCGCCCAGGCGTCGCACAGCGGGGAGCATCCCGGGTGTGTAGGTTGGAAGCATGGTGGACGCGTGGGACGTCGACGGGGTGCACGTCCGGGCTCCGGGCAAGATCAACGTGTTCATGCGTGTGGGTGCCGTCATGGAGGACGGGTACCACGACGTTGCGACGGCGTACCAGGCCGTGTCCCTCTATGAGGATGTCCGCGCCTACCATGCCGACGACTTCTCCATGAGCTTCGGCGGGAGCATCGACACGAGCGGGGTGCCGCGCGACGACACCAACCTGGCGATGAAGGCGGCCCGGCTGCTGGCGAAGCGGTCCGGTTATCAGGGCGGCGTGCGGCTGGAGATCGACAAGCACGTCCCCGTCGCCGGCGGGATGGGCGGCGGCTCGGCCGACGCGGCGGCCACGCTGGTCGCCTGCGACGCCCTCTGGGGCACCGACCACGGCCGTGAGGAACTTCTCCCGCACGCCGCGCGCCACGGCGCCGACGTGCCCTTCGCCCTCGTCGGCGGCACCGCCATCGGCACGGGACGGGGCGACCGGCTGAGCCCGGCCCTCGCGACCGGCCAGTTCCAGTGGGTGCTCGCGCTTCCCGAGGGCGAGCTGAGCACACCGCTCGTCTACAGCGAGCTCGACCGGCACCGGGAACGTCACGCGGCCGACATCGCGCCGGCGCAACTCACGCCGAGCGTGGATTCGGCGGTGCTGCAGGCACTGCGCGCGGGGGACCCGGCCATGCTCGCCGAGGCGCTGACGAACGACCTGCAGGCACCGGCCATCCACCTCGTCCCCGAGATCGCGGATGTGATCGAGCTCGGCGAGATGAACGGTGCGCTCTCCGGGATCGTGTCGGGGTCGGGACCGACCGTCGCGTTCCTGGCCGCCGACCTCGACTCGGCGATCGACCTGCAGATCGCCCTCAGCGCGGCGCGCGTCACGGCCGTCCGGGCGATCGGCCCGGTGCACGGCGCCCGCATCCTGAACGACTGACCGCGCTGACCCCCGGATCGTTGCCCGAGGATGCCCGGCGACGACGCGCGTCGGGTTGAGACGATTCGTCGATGAGGGGAAGCGTATCCACGCGCCGGGCCGGGCATCCCAGGTGATTCCAACCTAGCGAGCGACCGCTCGACGCGCCCTGTCGGGAGGCGGAAACCGTCAAGACTTGACGGGTCGCCTCCGCGACAGCGTCCGCAGGTCGCGCCGCGACCGCAGCCCGAGCTTCGACAGGATGTTGCGCACGTGGAAGTTCACGGTCGTCACCGACACGTACAGCCGCTCGGCGATCTCCTTGTTCGTCATCCCGGCGGCGAGGGCGTGCGCCACCTGCCGCTCCCGGGTCGTCAGAGTCGCCAGCGGATCGACGGCGGTCGCCGGTGTCGCCGTCTCCTCGAGCAGGTGGATGCAGCGCGCCAGATAACCGGACGCCCCGAGCCGGCGGAAGGTCGTCGCTGCCGCCTCCAGCAGTTCCCGTCCGTGTCCCGTCGCCCCTGCGGCGACGGCGAGCCGCCCCGCGTCGAGCGCGGCGACGGCGTGCGGGAAGGGGAACAGCTCCGCCTCCGGTCCTCCGGCCGCGGCCCGATAGGCCCCGAGGGCCTCACCCAGGCGCCCTTCCGCCTCGAGCGCCCGTCCCTCGAGCCAGAGCAGCGACCCGTAGGACGGCCGCCACAGTCCAGGCGCAGCGCACCTCTCGTAGGCGGCGCGTGCATCCTCCGCGCGTCCGAGCGCCGCGAGCGCATCCACCCGGTAGGTCAGCCAGCCGAGCGTCGAACCGCGGGACGCCGCCGCCTCCGCCTCCTCCGTCGCCGCCAGCTGATCCTCGGGCCGGCCCAGGGCACGGCCCAGCTCCGCGCGCGCCAGGTACGGCAGGTCGCCGTCGTAGGAGCCCGTGATGCGCGGGTCCGCCTGCGCCGCGGCGCGCAGCCGCTCCTCCACGGCGTCGGCCTCTCCGCGTCCCGCGCGCACGAGCGCGGACACCCAGAGCGCGATCGGCCAGCACGACAGGTCCGTCTCGTCGAGCGCGAGAGCGACAGCGGTGTCGGCGAGGGTGACCGACTCCTCCCATTCGCCCATCAGGAACAGGATGTGCGCGTACATCGTGCGCGCGAATCCCGCGGTCCAGCTGGTCGGGAAGCGCCGCACCAGCTCGGCGGCCCGCGCCAGGTCCGCGCGCGCCCGCTGGATGTCGCCGCTCAGGATGAACACCCGCGAGCGGCTGACGAGGGCGTCCACCGCGGCGGGCGACTCGTGCCCGGCGAGCAGCTCGTCCAGTTCGAGAGTCAGTGGGACGAAGAGGTCGGGACGCCCGGCGTGCGCGGCGGAGTTGATGGCCCATCCCAGCAACCGGGTGAGGTCGTCCTGCGGTGCCGCCAGCCAGCGCAGCGCCGGGTCGGCGACCTCTGCCGGGTCCGGGCTCTCGGCGATGTGCCGGCGGCCCGCATCCAGATGGTCGAGCACTCCGGCGAAGTCGCCGCTCGCCATGAGCACCTTGGGCAGCGCCTCGGCCACGTGCGCCCGCAGCGCGCGCTCGTCGGGTGTCGTCGCCGGGCGCCGCTGGAACTCGAGCGCGAGCGCCAGCGCCCCCGGAACGTCGCGGGAGAGCGTGCGCAGCTCCAGCAGGACGGCATCGCGCGTGGGGGAGGGCGGGGTCGCCTCGAAGGCCGGCCGCAGGTCCAGGATGCGCTCGTGCATCCGGAACCGCATCGCGATGAGTCCGAGCTCCAGCAGCGCCCGCCCGGCGTTCCTCCCGTCGGCGAGTTCGACGGCCGAGCGCGCGTAGCTGAGCGCCTGCTCGCCCCGCCCGAGGTCGGACACGGCGAGCGCAGCTGCGAGCAGCTCGCCGACGAGGGTCGGGTCGGTGCGGTCGGCCGCCTCCACGCGGTGACGCAGCGCGCGGTGCCCGGACAGCACCTCGGCCGCGACCCGATGGATGGCGACCCTGCGGGCGAGCGTCAGCTCACCGGCGAGCGTGTCGGCGAGGATGGCGTGCGCCGGCTCCACATTCACGACACCGTCGCGCGTCTCGGCGAGGACGAGGCCGCGTGCGACCGCCGCGGACACATCCACCTCGACGTCCAGGCGGTCGGCGATCGTCCCGACGACGGGAAGCGGCAGCGGATCGCGCAGCACGGCCAACAGCTCGGCCGCCGCGCGCACCGAGGGAGCCGCACCCTCCAGCGACGCGGAGATCGCCGTGGCGAGCGGGGCGATCGCGGTGGCAGGCAGGTCCCATCCCGCTGGATGCATGGCCTGCGCGAACGTGTCCCGCAGCTGACCGAGCAGCACGCTCAGCAGCAGCGGCGACCCCTGCGTCGCCTCGGTGAGCCGCGTCGCGGTGCGCCGGGAGACGGGATGGCCGAGCAGGTGGTGGGCGAGCTCCTGGGTGTCGCCGACGGTCAGCGGGGTGAGGTCGATCCGTGCGCGGTTGGCGGTGGTGGAGGCGATGTCGTCGAATAGCGCGACGACGCTGTTCTGCTGCGGCCGGGTCGCCGTCAGGAAGAGGAAGCTCTGGTCCACGAGGCGGCGCACGAGGAAGCGCAGCGCCCGCACGGACGGCTCATCCGCCCACTGCGCGTCGTCGACGATGAGGCACACCGGCCCGTCGATCGCATCGATGGCGTCGAGGAGGAGGCGTCCGACCGTCAGCGGATCGTCACCGGGCGACGGGGTCCGGAGATCGCCCAGTGACCTGGTCGCCCGCGCGCCGCCGGGGGTGCGCGTCGCCCCCGGCCGGGTCAGAGCGTTCAGCCCGCGCACCAGCGTCTCGACGGTCGCGTAGGCCAGGTCGGACTCGAAGGAGTCGGCGTGGACGCGGAGCACCGTCCATCCGTCCAGGCGCTCGGCGACATCCGCGAGCAGCGCTGTCTTGCCGAGGCCCGCCTCACCCGTGACGAGCACGGCCCCGCCGCGGTCGCGGGCACGGTGAGCCACGAGCAGTATCGTCTCGCGCGCACGATCGCGGCCGAACAACGGCCGGGCGTCTCCGGCCGGGCTGTCGTCCGTCACGTTCGGCTCCCCGTTCCTGTCGGTCGCCGCCTCGGGTCGGATGCGCGACCGATCTCAGGATCATCCCACACCGAGGTCCCGGGCGGATTCCCCACTCCGGGGGTGCGGCGGCTGCGGCGGCTGCGGCGGCGCGCCGCGGCGCGCCGCGGCGGGCCGGGCTCAGGCCTCGAGCTGCTCCGAGAGCTCCAGCCAGCGGGTCTCCAGGTCGGCGACCTCGCCCTCCAGCGCGCGCAGCTCCTCGGTGAGCCGGCCGAGGCCCACGTAATCGCTCTGGTCGTGGCGGGCGAGCTCCTCGTGCTTGGCGGCGACCTGGTCGCTGACCTTGCCGAGGCGGCGGTCGAGTGCCGACAGCTCCTTCTCGGCGGCGCGCAGTGCCGCGCCGCTGAGGGCCGGACCGGGCGGCGGCATGGATGGCGTGGATGCGGTGGATGCGTCCGCGCGTTCCGGGCCGCTCGCCTCCTGCGCCCGCCGCAGCCGGAGGTACTCGTCCACTCCGCCCGGCAGGTGGCGCAGCCGCCCAT
>JBQCCO010000110.1:0-14412 GCA_051962155.1 Leifsonia sp.
TGGCCGCGAGCGGCTTCCGGCATGTCGACGAGTTCAACAAGGCCGTGCGGGCCGGCAAGCTCGTGCCCCCGCCCGGCAGCGAGCGGGTCTACCAGCCCTACCCCTACCTGCTGGTGATCATCGACGAGCTCGCCGACCTGATGATGGTGGCTCCGCGCGATGTGGAGGACTCGATCGTCCGCATCACGCAGCTCGCGCGTGCGTCCGGCATCCACCTGGTCCTCGCGACGCAGCGGCCCTCGGTCGACGTCGTCACGGGTCTCATCAAGGCGAATGTGCCGTCCCGCCTCGCGTTCGCGGTCACCAGCGTCACCGACTCGCGGGTCATCCTCGACCAGCCGGGTGCGGACAAGCTCATCGGGCAGGGCGACGGGCTCTTCCTGCCGATGGGCGCATCCAAGGCGATCCGCGTGCAGGGCGCGTGGGTGAACGAGGCCGAGATCCAGAAGGTGGTCGAGCACGTCACGCGTCAGGCGCGGCCGGAGTACCGGCAGGATGTCACCGTCGGCGCGGAGCGCAAGCAGATCGACTCCGACATAGGCGACGACCTGGAACTGCTGCTCGCGGCGGCAGAGCTGGTCGTGTCCTCCCAGTTCGGTTCCACGTCGATGCTGCAGCGCAAGCTGCGGGTGGGCTTCGCCAAGGCCGGCCGCCTCATGGACCTGCTGGAGTCGCGCGAGATCGTCGGGCCGTCCGAGGGATCGAAGGCCCGCGACGTGCTGGTCACGGCCGAGCAGCTCCCGCAGGTCATCGCCCGGCTGCGAGGCGAGGAGCCGCCCGGTGGTGCGCCCCAGGCGGCGCCGCCCGCGCAGCGTCCGGTCGAGCCGGCCCCCATGGCCGAGGAGGACCGGTACGGCGCCGACCCCGTCGCCGAGATGACCGCGGGTTATCCTGAGGTCGACGGCGACCCGGACGACGACGCCTGGCAGTTGACGGGCAGAGAGTAGAAGACCGCGATGTCGGTGCCCGACACGCCTCCGCCCGCAGCGGCGGACGGCGGAGCAGACCGCGTGAGCAACTGGAACCTGCCCAACGCGATCACGATCGTGCGCATCCTGCTCGCTCCGCTGTTCTTCTGGATGCTGCTCGCCGATGCCGGCCACGACGGGTGGCTGCGCTGGGCCGCGACCGTGCTGTTCATCCTGGCGATCGCGACGGACGGTGTGGATGGGGCGCTCGCCCGTCGAAACGGAATGGTCACCGATCTCGGCAAACTCCTCGACCCGATCGCCGACAAGGTGCTGACCGGAGGTGCGCTCGTCGCGCTGTCGCTGCTCGGCGAGCTGCCGTGGGGGGTCACGGTCGTCATCCTCGTGCGCGAGGTCGGCATCACCGTCTACCGCTTCGTCGTCATCCGCCAGGGCGTCATCGCGGCGTCGCGCGGAGGCAAGATCAAGACCATCGTCCAGTCCGTCGCCATCTCGCTGGCGCTCGCGCCGCTGTGGACGATCCTGGGGGACTGGGTCTTCTGGGTGAACGGCATCGTCATGACGGCAGCCGTCATCCTGACGGTGTGGACGGGCATCGACTACCTCTGGCAGGCCTGGAAGGGGCGGAGGACGAAGCGTGCCGTCGGCTGAGCAGGACGGCACGGCCCGGGTGGTCCGTGCGCTGATCGACCGGCGCCTCACCATCGCAGTGGCTGAGTCCCTGACCGGAGGGATGCTGACCGCTGAGCTGACGAGCGTGCCCGGTGCGTCCGCTGCGGTGCTCGGGGGAGCCGTCGTCTATGCCACCGAGCTCAAGCACACGCTCCTCGGCGTGGATGCCGCGCTGCTCGCCGCCGAAGGGCCTGTGCATCCCGAGGTCGCGCGCCAGCTCGCCGCCGGCGTGCGGGAGCGGCTCGCGGTGGATGGGCGTCCAGCGGATCTCGGCGTCGCCACCACCGGGGTCGCCGGGCCCGACCCGCAAGGCGGGCAGCCGGTGGGCACCGTCTACCTCGGGATCGCAACGGCGGCGGGGGCGCGTTCGATCGCGCTGAGCCTGTCCGGGAACCGCGAAGAGATCCGTCGCCGGACGGTCGCCGAGGCCGTCGGGGCGCTGGCCTCCGAGCTTGGCATAACGATTGTGTAAATACCCGTATTACCGCGGGAATACGGGGCGTTTCCGGCTCGTTACACCTGCTGCATTCACAAGAAAAGCCCAGTAGCCCTCGATATCGTGGAGCAGAGGATGCGGTACATTCGTATCCCATCGATACGTCGGCAGGGTAAGAGAGGGAGGCTCCGAATGATTCTTGTACGTCAGGAAATCGGCGACGTGCTCAGGGACTTCCGCCTGCAAAAGGGTCGCACGCTCCGCCAGGTCGCCAGTAAGGCGAGCGTCGCGCTGGGCTATCTCAGCGAGGTCGAGCGCGGTCAGAAGGAGGCGTCGAGTGAGATCCTCGCCTCGGTGGCCGACGCGCTGGAGACCCCGGTCTCCGTCATCATGCGCGAGGTCGGTGATCGGATCGCCGTGCTCGAGGGTCTCGAGCCAGTGATTCCGGATACCGTTCCGGACGAGTTCGTCACCGCGATGGGCTCGGATCTGGTCGCGCGCTGATCAAAACGCCTGGGAGGACGCCCCGCGACTGCGGGGCGTCCTTCGTTTTCCTCCCTCAACTCTTCTGAAGTAAGGACCCATGAAGCTCAGCGAGTTCCAGCGAGCCGTGTCGGACGAGTTCGGCCGCTCCTATGGCCAGGCGCTCCTCACCGATCTCGTGCTCGGCGAGCTCGGTGGCCGGACAGCCGCGGAGGCCCTCGCCGCCGGCCGTGCGCCGCGCGAGGTCTGGCTGGCCCTGTGCAAGGAGGCCGGGGTGCCGGCCTCGCATTGGTACGGGGCGGGAAAGCCTGCGCCCAAGCGCTGAGGCCTCGCGACACGCCGATTCGAACCTCTCGAAGATATGTTCGGATCTGGCTACACTTCTTCACAACGGCAGTCGAAAACCGGTTGTCCACAGATCGCACGTCCTTCGCTTCGAGTGTCGGACGTCACTCCTAGAGTCGAACCGTAGCGAAGCCACGAAGGAGAACCGCAATGCCATCACCCGCAGACCGCGAGAAGGCGCTAGAGACCGCCCTCGCGCAGATCGACCGCCAGTTCGGAAAAGGCTCGGTCATGCGACTGGGCAGCGACGAGCGCGCACCGGTCGAGGTCGTTCCCACCGGATCGATCGCACTCGACGTCGCACTCGGCATCGGCGGTCTGCCGCGCGGCCGCATCATCGAGATCTACGGCCCGGAGTCGTCGGGTAAGACCACGCTGACACTCCATGCGATCGCCAACGCGCAGCGCGCAGGCGGCATCGCCGCCTTCATCGACGCCGAGCACGCGCTCGACCCGGAGTACGCCCGCAAGCTCGGCGTCGACATCGACGCGCTCTTGGTGTCGCAGCCCGACACCGGTGAGCAGGCGCTCGAGATCGCCGACATGCTGGTGCGTTCGGGGTCCATCGACCTCATCGTCATCGACTCCGTGGCGGCCCTCGTGCCGCGCGCCGAGATCGAGGGCGAGATGGGCGACTCGCACGTCGGCCTTCAGGCCCGACTGATGTCGCAGGCGCTCCGCAAGCTCACCGGCGGTCTCAGCCAGACCAACACCACGATGATCTTCATCAACCAGCTGCGCGAGAAGATCGGCGTGTTCTTCGGCAGCCCGGAGACGACGGCCGGTGGTAAGGCGCTCAAGTTCTACGCCTCGGTCCGCCTCGACATCCGGCGCATCGAGACCCTGAAGGACGGCACTGAAGCGGTCGGCAACCGGACTCGCGTCAAGGTCGTCAAGAACAAGATGGCTCCGCCCTTCAAGCAGGCCGAGTTCGACATCCTCTACGGTGTCGGTATCTCGCGTGAGGGCAGCCTGCTCGACTTCGGTGTCGAGCACGGTCTCGTCAAGAAGTCGGGCGCCTGGTACACCTACGAGGGCGACCAGCTCGGCCAGGGCAAGGAGAACTCGCGCAACTTCCTGATCGCGAACCCGGACGTGGCGGCCGAGATCGAGCAGAAGATCAAGATCAAGCTGGGCATCGTCGCCGACCCGAACGCGGTGGTGGAAGCGCCGTCGAACGTCGGGTCGATCGAAGAGAAGCTGCAGGCGCGCAAGGGCGCTTGAGCGTGTCCGTCGCCTCCCGAAGGAGATCCTCGTGGTGGTGAAGTTTCCGTCGTCGTCTGAGGGCGACGCGAGCGGTGGGTCGTCGGGCGACGCGCAGGAGCGTCTCGCTCCGGTGACTCCTCTCCGGCGATCCGCCCCTGGCAGGAGTGCCGGCGACGACCATCCGTCGCGGGGGAAGGTCGCCAGTCCGGTCGTCGGGCTGCGCTCCGCAGAGCCGGGCGACGGCGAACCACGGGTCGGCCGGCCGAGTGAGAGCACGCAAGGCGACTCCACCGTCTCCAACGGCGGGTGGAACAACACCTGGGGCGGGGGACCCAGTTCGCGAGCGGCGGAACCTGCCGCCGAGGAGGACGAGGAGACGGCGCGCCAGACGCGCAAGACGTCCGGCGTCGCCATCCGTCAGCTCGCACGGCGGGGGATGTCGCGGTGGGAACTGGAACAGGTGCTGATCCGTCGCGAGATCCCGCCGGAGGTCTACGGTCCTGAGCTCGACCGGCTCGAGACGTTGGGTGTGATCGACGATGCGTCCCTGGCGACGACGCTGGCGTTCACGCAGCACAGCCGCAAGGGACTGGGACGTTCGGCGATCGAGCAGGAGTTGAAGCGTCGCCACATCGACCCGGAGCTGATCGGGCTCGCCCTGGCCGACATCGGCCAGGACGATGAGCTGGAACGCGCGATCGAGCTCGCCACGAAGCGGATCGGCCAGCTCGAGGCCTACGACGACGAGACGGCACGCCGGCGGCTGCACGCGTTTCTCGCCCGCAAGGGCTACGCGTCCGAGGTCGTCCGTCAGGCGATGGAGGCCGCCTTCACCGGCCGACGTTCCCGCGGCGGCTCGGGCGTCCGCTTCCAGTGACGGCTGCGTAGACTTGTCGCCATCATGAGCATCCTGGAACAACGCAGCGTCATCGAGCCCTCGGAGGCGGCCGTCCGCCCGGACGGCCGGGCGCGGACGTACGAGGTGCGCACGTTCGGCTGCCAGATGAACGTCCATGACTCCGAGCGACTCAGCGGTTCCCTCGAGGCGGCCGGCTACGTCCCGGCCGACGGCGAAGAGGCGGACATCGTCGTCATCAACACGTGCGCCGTACGCGAGAACGCGGACAACAAGCTGTACGGCAACCTCGGACACCTCGCGGGCGTCAAGAGGCACCACGAGGGCATGCAGATCGCAGTCGGCGGGTGTCTTGCACAGAAGGACAAGAACGTCATCCTCGAGAAGGCGCCCTGGGTGGACGTCGTGTTCGGCACCCACAACATGGGCTCGCTTCCGAGCCTTCTCGAGCGTGCCCGTCACAATGACGCCGCAGAGATCGAGATCCTCGAATCGCTCGAGACATTCCCCTCGACGCTCCCCACCAAGCGCGATTCCTCCTACTCCGGCTGGGTCTCCATCTCGGTGGGCTGCAACAACACCTGCACGTTCTGCATCGTGCCGTCCCTCCGAGGCAAAGAGAAGGACCGGAGACCGGGCGACATCCTCGCCGAGATCCAGGCGCTCGTGGACGACGGCGCGATCGAGGTGACCCTCCTCGGTCAGAACGTCAACTCGTACGGCGTCGAGTTCGGAGACCGTCAGGCCTTCAGCAAGCTGCTCCGCGCGGCCGGGCAGATCGACGGCCTGGAGAGGATCCGCTTCACCAGTCCGCATCCCGCCGCATTCACGGACGACGTCATCGATGCGATGGCGGAGACGCCCAACGTCATGCCGCAGCTCCACATGCCGCTGCAGTCCGGCTCCGACCGCATCCTGCGCTCCATGCGGCGGTCCTACCGCTCGGAGAAGTTCCTCGGGATCCTCGACCGCGTGCGCGCCTCGATGCCCGACGCCGCCATCAGCACGGACATCATCGTCGGCTTCCCGGGTGAGACCGAAGAGGACTTCCTGGAGACGATGCGGGTCGTCGAGGCCGCACGGTTCGCCTCCGCGTTCACGTTCCAGTACTCGATCCGGCCGGGCACGCCGGCCGCCACCATGGCGGACCAGGTACCCAAGGAGATCGTGCAGGAGCGCTACGAGCGCCTCGCAGCGCTGCAAGAGCGTATCTCCTGGGAAGAGAACCAGAAGCTGATCGGTCGCGAGGTCGAGCTCCTCGTCGCCAACGGCGAAGGACGCAAGGACGCCGACACCCACCGGCTCAGCGGACGCGCGCGCGACAGCCGCCTTGTTCATTTCGACGTGCCGGCCGGCTCGGCGACACCGCGTCCCGGCGATGTCGTCACCGTCCGCGTGACCCAGGCGGCGCCGCATCACCTCATCGCCGATGCGACCGACGGTTCTCCGCTGCGCATCCGCCGGACGCGCGCGGGCGACGCGTGGGATCGCGCGGAGGCCGAGTCCTGTGCGGTCCCCGCGCACGGTTCGGAGGCCGGCGCATCGGCCGGCCGCGTCTCGCTCGGCCTGCCGAGCCTGCGCGTCCGCGAACCGCTCACGTCGCCGGGCGTCGGCACGATGCCGATCTACGACCCGGCGGACGAGCAGCGCTGAGCGAGACATCCACTCGGCCCCTCGTCGCCATCGTCGGCCCGACAGGGACCGGCAAGACCGACCTGTCCCTCGCTCTCGCCGAACGCCTCCTCGCCGCTGGGCAGCCGGCCGAGATCGTCAATGCGGACGCGATGCAGCTCTACCGCGGCATGGACATCGGAACGGCCAAGCTGCCGCCCGATCAGTGGCGCGGCATCCCGCACCACCTCTTCGACCTGCTCGACGTCACCGACGAGGCGACCGTCGCCGCCTACCAGCCGCGGGCGCGGTCCACGATCCGGGACATCCTGGAGCGAGGCGCCGTGCCCATCCTCGTCGGCGGTTCCGGGTTGTACGTCTCGAGCGTGCTCTTCGACCTGCGCTTCCCCGGAACCGACCCGGAACTCCGCGCCCGGCTCGAGGCGGAGCTCACGGAGCACGGACCCGGGATGCTGTTCCAGCGCCTCGCGGAGCTGGACCCGGGGGCCGCTGCGCGGATCGGCTCGCGCAACGGCCGCCGCATCGTCCGCGCGCTCGAGGTCGCCGTACTCACCGGGACAGCGGTGAGCGGCACGCTCCCGGACGAGGCGCCGCTCTGGCACGAGCGCACCGCCATCGTCGGCCTCGCCGCTCCCCGCGACGAGCTCGTTGCCCGGCTCGATGCCCGGGTCGAGCGGATGTGGGCCGACGGGCTCCTCGCCGAAGTGACCGACCTGATCCCGCACGGCCTCGACCGCGGCGTCACCGCCCGCCGCGCCATCGGCTACGCGCAGGCGCTGGCCGAGCTCCGCGGCGAACTCACCCGCGCCGAGGCGATCGCGCAGACCCAGCAGCTGACCCGCCGCTACGCGCGGCGCCAGGTCAGCTGGTTCAAGCGCTACCCCCGCATCGAGTGGCTCGACTACGACGCCCCCGATCTGGTGGATGCGGCGCTCGCGCTCGTCGACAGCCCGGGCGTCGACCGAGCACCCGCGGACGATCGCTAGGCTGGGAGCATGGCGACCATCCACTTCACCAAGGGTCAGGGCACGGGCAACGATTTCGTGCTGTACTCCGACCCCGAGGGACGCCTGCCGCTCACGCCGGCCCAGATCGCCGAGATCTGCGACCGGCACTTCGGCGTCGGGGCCGACGGCGTCATCCGCGCGATCCGCTCCGAGCACCTGCCCGAAGGGGAGGCGGCGCTGGCGGAGGACGACGGCGCCACCTGGTTCATGGACTACTCCAATGCCGACGGCTCACCCGCCGAGATGTGCGGCAACGGCATCCGCGTCTACGTCCGCTACCTGCTCGAGACCGGACTGGCGGAGCTGGACGAGGGCGCGACGCTCGCCATCGGCACCCGGTCCGGGGTGCGGGATGTGCAACGCAGCACGAACGGCTTCCAAGTCGACCTCGGCCGCTGGGACCTCGCCGGCGGCGAACCGCTGGTGCGGGCGAAGGAGCTGCCCGTCGCGCGCCCGGGCCTCGGCATCGACATGGGGAACCCGCACGTGGTGGTCGCCCTCGCCGACGAATCCGAGCTCGAAGCCGCCGACCTCTCGTACATCCCGCACCTGGATCCCGTCCCGGAGCACGGCGCCAACGTGGAGTTCGTGGTGCCGCTCGATCCACTGGTGAAGGACGGCGTCGGCCGGATCCGCATGCGCGTGCACGAGCGCGGCAGCGGCGAGACCCTCTCCTGCGGCACCGGAGCGGCCGCCGCAGCCCTCGCTGTCCGCTATTGGGCCGGAGAGGCGGCGCCGAACAACTGGCGCGTCGACGTCCCCGGCGGAACCGTCGGCGTCCGCATGTTCCCCACCGAGGACGGCGAGCACGTGGCACTCTCGGGCCCCGCCGCCCTCACCTTCACCGGCACCCTCGACCTCGCCTGACCCGCCCCGCCCTCAGCGCGCGACCCCCACCGTCGAGTACACAAAGTTTGCACGCGACACGCCGCTCGAGCGTGCAGTCTCTGCGGACTCGATAGTGGGGCGCAGGACGTCAGGGCCGGGCGCGGACGCGGAGGACGCGGTAGCCCTTGGAGGTGGCGGCGCGGCTCGTGGACAGCTCCGGGAACGTCGTCTGCATCCAGCGGTGGAGGGAGTCGCTGCCCAGGTTCCGCTGGATGACGAGCCACGCATCCGAGCCGGGCTCCAGACGCGGCAGCCAGCGCTCCAGGATGTTGTGCAGCTCGTTCTTGCCGACCCGGATGGGCGGGTTCGACCAGATCGTCGTGAATCGGACGTCGGCCGGAACATTATCCGGCGTCACGGGGTTTACATTGGTGAGACCGAGCTTCTGCGCATTCCTGCGCACCACATCCAGTGCTCGGGTATTGACATCGACGGCCCAGACGGTCGCGTGAGGGGATTCGAGAGCAAGTGTGAGAGCCAGCGGCCCCCAGCCGCAGCCGAGGTCGAGCAACTGACCGCCGGGCGGCGCCGCGGGGACATGGTCCAGCAGCACACGCGTGCCCATATCGATGCGCTCGGGGCTGAAGATCCCGTTGGCCGTCATGAGCTCGTAGCTCTGCCCGGCCAGGCGCGCGGTGAACGGGCGCAGGTTCAGCTCGCTCTCGGGCGCCGGGGAAAAGTAGTGATCTCCGCTGGCCATATGCAGACCGTACAGGACACGAACAAACTAGGGTTAACCCGGATCAGGGGAACTGAATGACTGATGACACAGACACCCGCGACCACGCCGCCGACGACGTCGTCGCCCGTGTGCTCGCGACCGAGCACAACCGTGCGACGGTGACGCTCTTCGGCGGGGACACCTCCCGCGCCCAGGCTCTGCAGGCGGACACGACCGCAGGCGGCCTCCACGACGGCGAGCAGCTGGAGCGCGAGGAGCGCGCTGCCCTCCGCCGCGTCGCCGGCCTCTCGACCGAGCTGCAGGACGTCACCGAGGTCGAGTACCGGCAGCTGCGCCTGGAGAACGTCGTGCTGATCGGCGTCTACTCGCAGGGCTCGCTGCAGGATGCGGAGAACTCGATGCGCGAACTCGCCGCTCTCGCCGAGACGGCCGGAGCGGCCGTCCTCGACGGACTGCTGCAGCGCCGTCCGCATCCCGACCCGAGCACCTACCTCGGCCGCGGCAAGGCCGAGGAGCTCGCCGGGATCGTCCGGGCGCTGGGCGCCGACACCGTGATCGCCGACACCGAACTGGCCCCGAGCCAGCGCCGCGCGCTGGAGGACGTCGTGAAGGTGAAGGTGATCGACCGGACGGCCGTGATCCTCGACATCTTCAGCCAGCACGCCAAGAGCCGTGAGGGCAAGGCCCAGGTGGAGCTCGCGCAGCTCGAGTACCTGCTGCCACGTCTGCGCGGGTGGGGCGAGTCGATGTCCCGTCAGGCCGGTGGCCAGGTGGGCGGCGCGGGAGCCGGTATGGGCTCGCGCGGTCCCGGTGAGACGAAGATCGAGTTGGATCGCCGCCGCATCCACACCCGGATGGCCCGGCTGCGCAAGCAGATCGCGGGCTTCAAGCCGGCCCGCGAGGCGAAGCGCGCGAACCGCAACCGCAACTCGGTGCCGTCGGTGGCGATCGCCGGCTACACCAACGCGGGGAAGTCGAGCCTCCTGAACCGCGTGACGAAGGCCGGCGTGCTGGTCGAGAACGCGCTGTTCGCGACGCTGGATGCGACCGTGCGCCGCTCGGTCACGGCCGACGGCCGCCTGTACACGCTGGCGGACACCGTCGGCTTCGTCCGCAACCTGCCGCATCAGCTGGTGGAGGCGTTCCGCTCGACGCTGGAGGAGGTCGCCGATTCGGACGTCATCCTCCACGTGGTGGACGGCTCGCATCCCGACCCCGCGTCGCAGCTGGCGACGGTGCGCGACGTGATCGGCGAGGTGGGCGCACGGGAGATCCCGGAGATCGTGGTCTTCAACAAGGCCGACCTGATCCCCCCGGACGACCGTCTGGTCCTGCGGGGTCTGGAACCCGGCGCGATCTTCGTGTCGGCGCGCACCGGCGAGGGCGTGGACGAGGTGCTCGCCGCGATCGCGCGGCTGCTGCCCGACCCGTCCCTCCAGGTCGAGCTGGTCGTGCCGTACGACCGCGGCGACCTGATCTCGGCTCTGCACGAGCGCGGCCGGGTCATCTCGACCGAGTACGTCGAGGAAGGCACGCGCGTCACCGCCCGGATCATGCCGGAGTACCACGCGGCGTTCGAACCCTTCGAAGTGACGCCGACAGCATAGGCCGCAACCGGCGGATTGCACGCCCGGCGAGCGGATTCGAGGCCGGACGGGACCGACTGTGTCGAAGGATGACGCGGACGATTCCGTCCGGCCTCTGCGCTTGCTAGATTGCCAGTCAACCGAAGCGGGCGACCGCTGACGTGGTGCGACAGCCGAGCCCGGCACCCGCCCGTGCGATCCCGCAAGCCTGTGTGCGGGGTGTCCCGTGCCGCTGTCAACCATCCGAGGATTCCATGAGCTGTACCGACGTCCGGTACTCCTTCGAGCTGTACCCTCCGCGCTCCGAACGTGCGGCCGCGTCGCTTCCCGCGACGATCGACCGCCTGGCTGCCACGCACCCGGACTTCATCTCGGTGACCTACGGTGCCGGCGGCTCCTCGCGCAGCGCATCCCTCGAGGTCCTGCGCTACATCATCCAGAACACGGACGTCAGCCCGATGGCGCACCTGACCTGCGTCGGCTCGTCGCATGAGGAGGCCAACCGGCTCATCCGGGAGTTCCTGGATGCTGGCGTCCGGCGCTTCCTCGCTGTGCGGGGCGACCCGCCCGCGGGACTGCCGGAGGGCGATGACGGCATCGGCGACATCCGGACGACCGCCGAACTTGTGCAGCTCATCCACCGGGTGCAGGCCGAGCGGTCGCCGTACGGCGAGCTGGTCGTGCCCGAGCTGCGCGCGCAGGCCGTTCTCGAGCACCGGGAGCACGTCCAGATCGCCGTCGCCGCGTTCCCGAACGGGCACCCGTCCTCCCACTCCGTGTCGCAGGACATCGACGCGCTGCTCGCCAAGCAGGCCGCCGGCGCGAACCTCGGGATCACCCAGCTCTTCTTCCACGCCGAGGACTACCTGCACTTCGCGCAGCGTGCGACCGAGGCCGGCGTCGCGTTCCCCATCCTGCCCGGCATCATGCCCGTCACCAGCCCCGCGCGCCTGAAGCGGATGCTGGAGCTGAGCGGCGAGGACCTCCCCAGCGATTTGGCGATCGAGCTGGAGGTCGAGCCGACCGACGAGGGCCGGCGCGAGATCGGCGTCGCCTGGGCCGCTCGCCTCGGCGAGAGGCTGCTTGCGGGCGGCGCTCCCGGCCTCCACCTCTACACGTTCAACCAGCACGAGGCGGTCCTCTCGGTTCTCGACCGCATCGGCGCCCTCCCATCTTCCGACCACCGTGACAGCACCCTCCCCGAGAAATCGGCCACTGAAAAGGAACCAGCATGACCGACAGCACACGAGCCCCCTTCCCGGCGGGCACGATCATCGGCTACCCGCGCATCGGCCGCCGCCGTGAGCTCAAGAAGGCCGTCGAGGCCTTCTGGGCGGGCAGCATCGGCGCCGACGAGCTGGAGGCGACCGCAGCACAGCTTCGCGCGACGACGCGGGAGCGCCTGGCCTCGCTCGGCCTCGGCCGGACCGACGCCTCCATCCCCGAGAGCTTCAGCTTCTACGACCAGGTGCTGGATGCGGCCGTCACGGTCGGCGCCGTGCCGTCGCGTTTCGCCGCGCTCGCGGCGGCGGACGGGTCCGTCGATCTGGCGGGCTACTTCACGATCGCCCGCGGCGAGGGAGACAACGCGCCGCTGGAGATGACCAAGTGGTTCGACTCCAACTACCACTATCTGGTGCCCGAGATCGGGCCGGAGACGGACTTCCGCCTCGCCTCCGACCGGATCGTGCGCGAGTTCGAGGAGAGCCGCGCCGCCGGGTTCGTCACCCGTCCCGTCGTGGTCGGGCCGGTCACGTTCCTGCTGCTCAGCAAGCCGAGCGACGACGCGCCGGAGGGCTTCCGCCCGCTGTCGCGGCTGGCGGACCTCCTGCCCGTCTACCGCGAGCTCCTCGCCCGCCTGGCCGCCGCCGGAGCGCCGTGGGTGCAGCTGGACGAGCCGGCCCTCGTGAGCGAGAGCATCGACGAGCCCCGGGATGCGGTGCTCGCCGCTGCGCGGACCGCCTACGACCAGCTGGGTGCCGCAGCCGACCGGCCGGCGATCTTCGTCGCAGCGCCCTACAACAGCCTGGACGACGCCCTCCCCGTCCTTGCCGCCACGCCGATCGAGGCGATCTCCCTCGACCTGGTCCGCGGAGCGGTTCCTTCGGGGCTCGACGCGGCCACCGCATCCGCTCTTCGCCAGAAGACGATCGTGGGCGGCGTGATCGACGGCCACAACATCTGGCGAGGCGACCTGGAGGCGGCCTTCGGGACGCTCACCGAGCTCCTCTCGCTCAGCCCCGACGTCGCGGTGTCGACGTCGACGTCGCTGCTGCACGTCCCGCACGATGTGGACGACGAGCCGAACCTGGATGCGCGGCTGAAGTCGTGGCTGGCGTTCGCCGACCAGAAGGTGGCCCAGGTCGCCGTGCTCGCGCGCGGCATCGTCGACGGGCACGAGGCGATCCAGGACGAGCTGACCGCGGCGACCGCTGCGCTCGCCGACCGTGCGTCCGCGCCGGGCGTCCGCGTTCCGGCGGTTCGCGAGCGCGAGGCCGCGCTGACCCGGGCGGACTTCCGCCGCGGCGACTACGCCTCGCGCCTGGCGGCCCAGGACGAGGCTCTCGGGCTGCCGTTCCTCCCCACGACGACCATCGGGTCGTTCCCGCAGACGCCGGACATCCGGCGCGCCCGCGCCCAGCTCGCCAAGGGCCTCATCACCGAGGCCGAGTACCTGGGCCGGATGCGCGAGGAGATCAAGCGCGTCGTCGACCTCCAGGAGGAGATAGGGATCGACGTCATCGTGCACGGCGAGCCCGAGCGCAACGACATGGTCCAGTACTTCGCCGAGAACCTGGACGGCTTCGCGGTCACCCAGAACGGCTGGGTCCAGTCGTACGGCTCCCGCTGCACCCGCCCGTCCATCCTCTGGGGCGACGTGTCGCGCCCGGCGCCCATCACGGTCGAGTGGTCGGCGTACACGCAGAGCCTCACCGCCAAGCCGGTGAAGGGGATGCTGACCGGCCCGGTCACGATCCTCGCGTGGTCGTTCGTCCGCGACGACCAGCCGCTCGGCGAGACGGCCCGCCAGGTGGCGCTCGCGCTGCGCGACGAGATCGCCGACCTGGAGCAGGCCGGCATCCGCGTCGTGCAGGTGGACGAGCCCGCCCTCCGCGAGCTTCTGCCGCTGAAGAAGGCCGCGCAGGGCGACTACCTGGAGTGGTCGGTCGGTTCGTTCCGCCTCGCCACCGCCGGTGTCGCCGACGAGACGCAGATCCACACGCACCTCTGCTACTCCGAGTTCGGCGTGGTCATCGACGCGATCCGCAACCTCGACGCCGACGTGACCAGCATCGAGGCGGCGCGGAGCCGCATGGAGGTCGTGCACGACATCCAGAGCTCCGGCTTCGAGCACGGCATCGGGCCGGGCGTGTACGACATCCACTCGCCGCGCGTGCCGTCGGTCGCCGAGGTCACCGAGCTGCTCGAGACCGCGCTGAGCGCGATCCCGGGCCGCCAGCTGTGGGTGAACCCGGACTGCGGGCTGAAGACGCGTGGATACGACGAGACGGTCGCGTCGCTGCGCAACATCATCGAGGCCACGCGGGCCGTGCGCGAGCGCGCGGCGGTCACGGCCTGACAGGTCCTGTCCCAGAACGACGGGGGCCCCCGGAACCCCCCCCCGAACCCGGGGCGCCCCCCAGTGAAGATTTTAGCAATGTGGGGAAAACCCCCCATTACAAATATAGG
>JBQCCO010000111.1:0-13717 GCA_051962155.1 Leifsonia sp.
GAGTCTGGTATCGCCCACCAGAGTGAAACCCTCGGTCAGCCGGGGGTTTTCTTCGTTTCAGGCGGAGTGGATCTCGGCCCAAAACCCCAGAACCGAAAAGTCCAACGGAAAATCCAACACCTTACCGTCGGTTGGGATCGAGGCGGACGTCACCGCCATCCGCGTACGCCTACCACCTGCCTCCCGCAGCAAGTACTGGGTCAGCCGGCGGGTGTCGCACACGGTCTCCTCTCACCCCAGGGTGAGCAACTGTCATCTTTCGATATCGGCTCTGCCGCTTCGTCAGGGTGTGAAGCGAAGCACGTTTGTGTCTCGTCGCACGAAGCCGACGGACTCGTAAAGTCGCAGGGCTGATTCCCGCGACGGCCTGGATGTGAGGTCGAGCGTGCGCAACCCTCGCTCAGACGCGAGTGCGGTCATTCGTTCGAGCAGAAGTCGTGCAACCCCGCGGCCTCGCATGGAGGCGTCGACGACCACATCCTCGACATGCCCTCGAAGACCCGACAGCAATGGAAACGTGACAAGAGTCGCCATGCCCACGATCCTGCCGCCAGCCCGCGCAACGATCAGCTCAGTCGCATCATGATCGAGCAACGCGTCTATGCGATAGCTGTCGAACTCCGCGGTTGTTGAAAGCTGCGACAGTAGGTGCGCCAGCTCGCCGGCGTCCTCGTCTGACAGCGACGTCAACAGCTCAACGGAAACTACCAGCTCAGTCATCCCGCCAACCTATCGCGGTGTCCGAAACGGGCTGGTTCATCGCGCGGTACAGGCGGCATGAGGGCTAACGAAACTAGTGCGCCCCGGCTTCTGCCGCGAGCATCGAGAGGGGCTCAGGGGTTACGACCGGCCTGGGAATCTGGGCTTAGCGGATCAATGCCGTCACCGGGCATCTTCTGGATCTGGCCACCACTCGGCAACCGCTGAACGGTGTCCTGGGTCAATCGACCCTCAGGCGGCTGGTACGACTCCTGGCCCCTGACCCACACTGCGAGACGCTCCATTAGCTTGCCCACGCCGGTAGCCTACGCCGTTACCGCCGTGCCTCGGCAAGGCACGTATGCGGATCCTCTACCGGGCGCCTGACTTAGGCGAAAGGCAACGGCATGACGTTGCGCCGCTCTCGTGAAAGATGCTCACGTATCCTTCAGCGATGGAATCGTATGCGCGAGTCATGGGATCGATCGTGTCACAGCGCGGTTCAGCCAGAGTATCTGAGAACGAATTCGAGATGATCACGGCAGCCGCGGCGAATACCGCTGCTCCGCCGGCGCCGGCAAGCATCCGGCCCACATCCAGCAGGAGAAGGTTGGGGGCGAGTGCGCTGCCGGTCGAGGCGACCAGGATGATGACCGTGCCGAGCGGCCGGCCGCGTCGGCTCTAGCTTTCATCAGTACCCAGTGTTACTTTGTACCGGAACCTAGTGACGTTGTGTACCGATTGGACGTGTGATGCCGAAACAGGCGACAGAGATGCTCAAAGGCGTCTTGGAGGGCATGGTCCTCGCGATCCTGGCCCAACGTCCCGCGTACGGCTATGAGATTCGCGCATGGTTACGCAGTCAGGGCTTCGATGAAATCGCAGAGGGGACGATCTACGCCCTACTACTCCGACTCGAAAGGCGTGAGTTCGTCGACGTCGAGACTGTTCCCTCGGAAAAAGGGCCGCCCCGCAGAATCTACTCGCTCAACCCCTCAGGACGGACCTACCTCAACCAGTTCTGGGAAACGTGGATTTTCATCACGGAACGCCTCCAACGGCTTCACCCTGAAAGGACCGAACATGTTGCTCGACAAGATCTCAAATGACATCAGTAACAAGAAGAAGTACCTCAGCTACAAGGCACGGACGAAGAAGCTGCCGGCAAACTATCGAGCCACGGCCGCCGCTCTCGAGCGCTATCTCATGAACCTCGGCCCCAGCGACAACGCAGACAGCCTGATCGCAATGCTCAACGACCTCGCGGATCTCCTCGAGCAAAGTGCCGTTGCCGGCACGCCGGTCCGCGACATCGTTGGCACCGACCCCGCGGACTTCGCAGACGCATTCATGGAGAACTACGACGGCGGGAGCTGGGTTCGAAAAGAACGCGATCGCCTCTCGGCCGCAATTGACCGTGCCGCCGCTGAACCAACCACTTGACCATGGATTGCAGCTCAGCTTTTGGTCGTCTGGCCAGACTTGGGCTGATCAGCTCTTCGAGCGGCCTGCCAGATTCCGAGGATGCGCGCCCGAAAGCCGGTCGATCAATGGGACAACCGCCCCGGTCCGAAGTCGATTCGGCGCGCGCCCGGGGTCGCGCGTTCGGCGGCAGCGGCCGAGGGCTCCGCCACCCCCAGAGCGCTCATCGACCGCGCGCGCGAACCGCCTCCGACAGGCTCGGACGCGTCTCTCCGGCCACACCGTCCGCAACCGAGCGAACACGCGTCAGGCCGACGGTGAAACGCACCGCCAGCGCCAGGAGGAGGGACACGGTGGTCGCGTACAGCAGAACCCCCATCCCGGCGATCCCCTGCGCGATGAACAGGTCGAAGTTGCCGCTGTCCACCATGCCGCCTCCCGTCGCGAACAGGCCAGGGAAGAGCAGGCCCACCAGTCCGCCGACGATCGTCACCACGCAGAGCGTCAGCGCGGGGCCGAAGCGTGCGCGCGTCGCCAGGTCGACCATGGTGGCGCACGCCAGCGCAGACAGCGCACCCACCAGCATCGCCCAGCCGAGAGTGAGGACTCCGGAGGCGGCCGTCACGGCCACGAGGCCGGCGAACGCCCCGCACAGGGCGCTGGTGAGGGTGGGACGCCGCAGCAGGACCGCATCGACCAGCATCCACATCAGGACCCCGGTCGCCGACGCGAGAAACGCTCCGATGGCGATCTGCGGCGCGTAGGCGTCGAGCGCGCCCTCCGACCCCACCACCAGTCCGAGCCAGCCCACCCAGAGCGCCGCACCGCCGATCGCGACCAGGGAGGGACGAGCCGGACGCAGAGGCAGGTGCTCACTCCGTCCACAGGCCATCAGGATGCCCACAGCGCTGGCACCCGCTGCCACCACCGGCAGCGCTCCCCCGAAGTCGACGACGTGGAGCCCCGCGACCGCCCAGCCGTCGTTCAGGGCGAAGACGCCGTAGCCGACGGGGACGAGCACCAGCGGCAGCCAGAGGACCACGATCACGATCCACGCGCGCACTGTCAGCCGCGACGCGACTCCGACCGCGACGATCGCCGAGCACAGCACGAGCACCGCGATCAGGTATCCGGCACGCGCGGCCGGATACGGGGAGGACGCAGCGGGGTGGATGCCCACGACCGACGCCAGCCCCGGGTCGGGGCGCCCGACCATGCTCGGGATGAGCGGCCGGCCGGCGACCATGCCGTAGCCTCCCAGCACGGCCAGCACCACCACGATGGCAGCGCCGACCAGCACGAAGCGGAACGAACGCGCGGCCCGGGCGCGGCCGGCCATGCCGCCGGCGAACAGCGCCAGCCCGAGGGCCGCCAGGACCACGAGCGCGCCGCAGAAGAACAGCAGCAGCGCATCCACCTGATCCGGTGTCGCTTGTGCCATCGTGCTCCCTCGCCTGAATCGCTCCCCTCACCCTAGCGACGCCCCCACGACGGCGGACGGGGCGCCGCCTCTCGGCGACGCCCCGTCCGGGTCGTGGACTGCGGTCGGATCAGACCGTCTCGAGCGAGTAGCCCTCCTCGCCGTGCACCACGGTGTCGACGCCGGCCAGCTCGTCCTCGTTCTTGATGCGGAAGCCCATCGTCTTCTGGATGGCCCAGCCGATCGCGTACGCCAGGACGAAGGAGTAGATCAGCACTGCGAAGGCGCCAAGTGCCTGAACGCCGAGCTGCTGGAAGCTGCCGCCGTAGAGCAGGCTGGAGAACTGCGAGGTCGCCTCGCCCTTGCCGTTGTAGGTGTGGGTGAAGCCGAAGATGCCGATCCAGAGGGTACCGATGATGCCGCCGACGAGGTGGATGCCGACCACGTCGAGCGAGTCGTCGAATCCGAGGCGGAACTTCAGGTCGATCGCCAGGGCGCAGACGGCGCCGGCCACCAGGCCGAGCAGCATGCCGAATCCGGGGGTCAGGATGTTACAGGCGGGGGTGATCGCGACGAGGCCGGCGACCGCACCGGACGCGGCGCCGATCGAGGTCGGCTTGCCGTCCTTGATCTTCTCGACGATCAGCCAGCCGATCGTCGCCGCCGCCGGGGCTGCGAGGGTGTTGATCCAGGCGATCGCGGCCACGCCGTCCACAGCGGCCTCGGAACCGGCGTTGAAGCCGAACCAGCCGAACCACAGCAGGGCGGCGCCGAGCAGCGTCAGCGGGACGTTGTGCGGCTTGTTCATGCCCTTCTGGAAGCCGACGCGCTTGCCGAGCACCAGGGCCAGAGCAAGGCCGGCAGCACCGGCGTTGATGTGCACGGCCGTGCCACCCGCGAAGTCGTTCACGTGCAGGACGGCGGGGGCCCAGCCGTCGGCGAGGTTGAACACCCAGTAGGCGACCGGGAAGTAGACGACCGTCACCCAGATGCCGGCGAACACCATCCACGAGCCGAACTTGGCGCGGTCGGCGATCGCACCCGAGATCAGGGCGACGGTGATGATGGCGAAGGTGGCCTGGAAGCCGGCGAAGGCGAGTCCGCCGAGGTCGGGCGTGATGCCGTCCTTGCCCATCAGGCTCGAGAGGAACCAGTCGGGCGTCCCGAGGAAGTGCGGGATGCTCGGCTTGCCGAACGACAGACCGTAGCCGTAGAGGACCCAGAGGACGCCGACCAGGGCCATCGCGCCGAAGCTCATCATCATCATGCTGATGACGCTCTTCGCGCGGACCATGCCGCCGTAGAAGAAGGCCACGCCGGGGGTCATCAGCAGGACGAGGGCTGCGGCGACCAGGAGCCATAGGGCGTTGACCGTCCCGGTCGTTGCGTAGTCCGCTGCTGTGTGAAGCACCATGCGAATTGTCTACCTCTCTGTGCAAAGGCCCCGCGGGGTGACGCGTTCCCGATCCGGGTGGGGGGCGCTTTCGGGGTGCAGCCAGTCTCGGCTGGAGAGATTTCGACAGAGGGATGCGCGTGTTTCGCCTGTGTTACGCATTCCTGTGCTGTGTAAACACTGTGTTTCGGGAGGCTGCCGGTGTCCTCGGCGAGGGAGGCCGCTGCCTCAGGCGGCGAGCTTCTCGCGGATCTGCCGCTTGGCGCGGCCGAGGAGCGCGGACATGCCGCGCAGGCGCAGCGGCGACACCGCCTGGGTCAGGCCGAGCGTCTGCGGGTAGTCGTCGGGCACGGCGAGGACCTCGTCGGCGGTCAGACCGGCGAGGCCCTGCACGAGGATCGACGCGAAGCCGCGCGTGGTCGGCGCCTCCCGGGGCGCGGTGGCGAACAGGTGGACGATGTCGTCGCCGTCGACCTCCACGAAGATGAAAACGGGCGCCTGGCACTCCTCCACCCTCTCCAGGAGATCGGGGTGGTCGCGATAGCGCTCGGGCAGCTCTGGAAGCTCGTCTGAGAACTCCAGCAGCAGCTGCAGGCGGTCGTTCTGCTCCAGCGCCTGGAAGTCGTCACGGATCTCGGCGAGCGCGCCCGTCAATTCGGCCATCCTTCAAGCGTACGTCTTCGCGGCCAGGTCGATCTCGGATCGGCGGGTCAGCGCACCGGGACTTCGCCCGGCTCGGCGCCGGTGGCGATCGGGACGCGCACGGCGGAGCCCCACTCGGTCCAGGACCCGTCGTAGTTCTTGACGTTCTCGAAGCCGAGGAGGTGGGTCAGCACGAACCAGGTGTGGCTGGAGCGCTCGCCGATGCGGCAGTACGCGATGACATCGTCGCCCGGCTTCAGCCCGGCTCCGTCGAGGTAGACCTCTTCCAGCTCCGCGCGGCGCTTGAACGTCGCGTCGGGAGCGGCGGCCTTCGCCCACGGGACCGACTTCGCGGACGGGATGTGGCCCGCTCGCAGGGCGCCTTCGGTCGGGTAGCCCGGGATCTCGGTCCGCTCGCCGCTGTACTCCTCGGGCGACCGCACGTCTATGAGCGGCTTCCCCAGGTGGGCGAGAACATCGTCCTTGAAGGCGCGGACGACCGAGTCGTCGCGCTCGACGACCGGGTACTCCACCGGTGAGGGATGCGGCACCTCGCGGGTGAGCTCGCGACCCTCGGCGATCCACTTGTCGCGGCCGCCGTCGAGCAGCCGCACGTCTTCGTGGCCGAACAGGGTGAACACCCAGAGGGCGTAGGCGGCCCACCAGTTGTTCTTGTCGCCGTAGATGACGACCGTGGTGTCGCGCGCGATCCCCTTCGAGCCGAGCAGCTCGGCGAAGCGCTCCGGGCTCACGTAGTCGCGGACGACGGGGTCATTGAGGTCCGTGTGCCAATCGATCTTGACCGAACCCGGGATGTGACCGGTGTCGTAGAGCAGCACATCCTCATCGGACTCCACCACCGCCAGACCCGGTTCGCCCAGGTGCGCGGCGAGCCAGTCGGTGCTCACCAGACGCTCGGGGTGTGCGTAGCCGGTGAACTCGGGCGACGGGTCGGTCTCGATGGTCATGCGTTGTGCCCTCCAGGGTCGGTCCGGAATCGCGGGGCTAGGCTGGGAGGCCTGCGACAGCTGCGAATCTATGTCCAGCGTAGGCGGCTGGTAACGGCCGCGGTAAGACTTCGACACAAAGGTGCACAACCCGTCATGACCCTCGAACAGACCGGCGCCCTCCCCCGACTCGCCGACCGTTCGCCCGCGATCACGGGCGCCGAGATCGCGGAGAGCCTGGTCCCGCCGTCCCAGTTCGAGCACGCGACCTTCGAGTCCTACCGGCCGGATCACGACTACCCGTCGCAGGCCGAGGCCGTGTCCACGCTGAAGCTGTTCGCGAAGACGTGGGAGCCGCAGCGTCCGGCCGGCCTGTTCAGCCGCAGCCGCAAGAAGGTGGAGGCGATGAAGCCCGGCGTCTACCTGGACGGCGGCTTCGGCGTCGGCAAGACCCACCTCCTGGCGGCGCTCTGGCACGAGGCGCCCGGCCCCAAGTACTTCGGCACCTTCATCGAGTACACGGCCCTCGTCGGAGCCCTCGGCTACGCGGGTGCCGTCAACCTGCTCCGCGGCTCCACGCTGATCTGCATCGACGAGTTCGAGCTCGACGACCCGGGCGACACCATGATGATGACCCGGATGCTCGGCGAGCTCGTCGCCTCCGGCACCCGGATCGCCGCGACCAGCAACACGCCGCCGAACGCTCTCGGCGAAGGTCGCTTCGCCGCGAGCGACTTCCTGCGCGAGATCCAGTCGCTGTCCGCCAACTTCCAGACCATCCGCATCGACGGCCTCGACTACCGCCGCCGCGACACGACCGGGCACGCCCTCTCCGTCGAGCCGGCGGACTACCAGCGGGTCGTCGCGGCGATGGCCGAGCGCGGAGAGACCGTCACGAGCGACCGGTTCGAGGATCTCATCGCGCACCTGGCGACGGTCCACCCCTCCCGCTACATCAAGATGATCGAGGGCGTGGATGTGATCGGCCTCACCGACGTGGAAGTGCTGCACGACCAGATGGCGGCCCTCCGGCTCGTCGCCTTCATCGACCGCGTCTACGACGCCGAGATCCCGGTCGTGCAGACGGGCGTCCCGCTCAGCGAGGTGTTCGACGACGAGATGCTCGGCGGCGGCTACCGCAAGAAGTACCTGCGCTCCACCTCGCGCATGATCGCGCTCACCGCGGGCGAGCTCCCTCCCCACGACGAGTAGCGTCGCCCGGCACGTTCCCGGCGAGCCAGGCGGTGATCGCGGCGGACCACTTCGCCTCGTCGTAGTTCCACAGTTTCGTGTGGAGGGCGACGTCGAACGAGACGAGCGTGACGATGTCGCTGCGCGCCTCCGCCAGGGCACGCGAACCGGTGGAGGGAACGAAGCCGTCGTCGTCGCTGTGCAGGATGAGCATGGGGACGCTCAGCTCGGAGGCCCGGGCGACGAAGTCCATGCTGCGGAGGTCGATCGGCGCCCCCTGGCCGGTGATGGGCCCGCTCCACTCCGATTCGATGAGGCGCATCGCCCCGCGGGTGACGAGGTCCGGCAGCCGCAGCAGGTTGCCTTGGTACGAGAGCGTGTCGATCCAGTCGACCACGGGCGACTCCAGGACGATGCCGGTCACGTGCTCGACGGCAGTGGATCGGGTGATCGTCTGCAGCACGACGGCACCGCCCATCGACCATCCCATCAGGACGATCGAGCGTGCGCCGTGCTCCACCGCATACGCAATGGCGGCCTCGATGTCGCGCCACTCGGTCCCACCCAATCCGTAGCGGCGGTCGAGGCTCTCCGGCGCATCCCCGTCGTTGCGGTACGAGGCGAGGAGGCAGGTGAAGCCCGCATCGTGGTAGGTGCGGACGGCACGCAGGCCTTCCTGCCGCGTCGCGCCCCAGCCGTGCACCTGGATGACCCAGCGACCCTCGGCCGCGTCGTCCGGCGCCGGGAAGATCCAGGCCGGCGCCTGACCCAGGTCGGTTGGGATCTCGACGCTCGTCACGGGGAGGCCGAGCTCCTCCGGCTGCAGGTAGTAGTAGCCGCTGATGCGCGCGCGACCGACGCGCAGCGCGCCGAACTCGACGCGCTCGAGCTCGCGCGTCACGGTCCCGTCACCGCGCTCGATCAGCCCGCCGACCTTCGCGAAGCACGTGTCCGAACCCCACCAGAGGCCGAAGCGCCCGGGCATGGACGCATCCGGCGTCGCACGCAGCGTCACCGTGCCGAGTCGCTCGTCGAAGGCGCGGATGATCTGGTTCTGCGGTCTGCGTCGCACGGGCGTGATGACAGTGCGGGCGACGCGCGTGGTGGCTACCGCGGCGAGCGCGGCGGTTCCGACCAGCAGTCCCCCGGCGACGATGCCGGCGGCGCCCAGCACGCCGGCAGCGATGCCCCGAGCCTGCGGCGTCTTCCGGCTCCGCGCCGTATCCGCCGCCGACTTCGCGACCGCCTTCGCCGCCGATCCCACGCCGCCTGCTGCCATAGTGAGCAGCGTACCGGCGGGTACGCCCCCCAGCCCTCAGGACTTCCCCAGGCGGCGTGCCTTACAGACGGGATGCGGCAAAGGCTTCTAGTGTTCGAAGCGTGCCGACACCGACATCCCCACCGCAGCATCCCGCGGAGTTCGCCACGGCGCTGCAGTCGATCCGTGCCGCAGTGTCGCGACCCGAGCTCGTGATCGAGGAGATCCCCGCGCCTGCCCAGCTGGCCCCGTACTCCATCGCGCTCGCGGCGGACGTGCGGCCGGCGCGCCACGGCAGCGACTCGGACCTCGGCACCGGACGCTTCATCCTCCTCTACGACCCGGATGAGCCGGAGGCGTGGGGCGGACCGTTCCGCATCGTGTGCTTCGCGCAGGCGCCCCTGGAGACCGACATCGGGCTCGACCCGTTCCTCGCCGACGTCGCCTGGTCGTGGCTGGTGGATGCTCTGGATGCGCGCCACGCCCACTACACGGCGGCCAGCGGCACCGCGACCAAGATCATCTCGACCGGCTTCGGCGAGCTCGCGGCCCAGGGGGACGGCGCGCAGATCGAGCTGCGCGCCTCCTGGAGCCCGCTGGAGTCCGACATCTCCGCCCACGTGGAGGGATGGGGCGAGCTGCTGTGCATGCTCGCCGGGCTTCCGCCGACCGGCGAGGGGGTGAGCCTGCTCAGCTCACGGGCGGCCTCTCCGAGGAAGGCGCCGCGTGGCTGAGCACACCGTCATCGACACGCGGGCAGGGTACTTCGCCGCGGTCGAGCGCATCGCTGCGGGAGAGGGTCCGATCGCGGTGGACGCGGAGCGGGCCAGCGGCTTCCGGTATTCGCAGCGTGCGTACCTCATCCAGGTCTTCCGCCGCGGGTCGGGCACCTTCCTGCTGGACCCGCCGGCGATCGGACGCTTCGACGAGCTGAACGAGGCGATGCACGACGACGAGTGGGTGTTGCACGCCGCGACGCAGGATCTGACCTGCCTGCGGGAGGTCGGACTCGACCCGTCCATCATCTTCGACACCGAGCTCGCCGCCCGCCTGCTGGGGATGCCGCGCGTCGGGCTCGGAACGGTCGTCGAGGAGCTCCTCGGCATCCACCTGGCGAAGGAGCACAGCGCGGCCGACTGGTCGACGCGTCCCCTCCCGGAGCCGTGGCTGAACTACGCGGCGCTGGATGTGGAGTTGCTGCCCGACCTGCGTGACGCCATCGCCGCCCTGCTGGAGGAGGCGGGCAAGCTCGACATCGCGCGTCAGGAGTTCACGGACGAGCTGGTGCGCGACCTCACGCCGGTGCGCCACGAACCGTGGCGGCGCCTGTCCGGTATCCACTCCATCCGGGGCCTGCGCAACCTCGCGGTGGCCCGTGAGCTGTGGCTGAGCCGGGATGCCCTGGCGCGCGAGCTCGACACCGCTCCCGGCCGGCTGGTCCCGGATGCGTCGCTCACCGCCGCGGCGAAGGCGATGCCGGAGAGCAAGCGCGCGCTCGCGGCGCTGCGCGAGTTCACCGGCCGCGCGAGCCGCACGGAGCTCGACCGCTGGTGGGCCGCCATCGAGGCCGGACGCACCACGAACGACCTGCCGGTGCTGCGTGGGAACGGCGAGACCCTTCCGCCGCCGCGCGCGTGGTCCGACCGCAATCCCGAGGCGGACGGGCGCCTCAAGGCCGCGCGGGCAGCACTGACGCTCGTCTCGGAGGAGCGCGCCATCCCGCTCGAGAACCTGCTCACGCCCGACACACTGCGACGCGTCGCGTGGACGCCGCCCGGCGAGATCACGCCGGAATCCATCGGCGAGGCGCTCGCCGCGCACGGCGCACGTCCGTGGCAGGTTGAGGCAACTGCACAGGTGATCGCCCTGTCGTTTGTGGAAAGCACCCAAACCGTGGACGAGGGGTCCGAGCCCGTTTCGTAGGAAGGATCAAACGATTCTTTTCGTGCACAACCGTGTACCTAGGATCGTTCCCGACCTGATTTGGGAGGCACTGTGGCCGAGAAGAACGATGTCGTGTTCGTGGACGGAGTCCGGACTCCGTTCGGGCGGGCCGGCGAAAAAGGGCAGTACTGGAACACCCGCGCGGACGACCTCGTCGTGAAGGCGATGATCGGACTGCTGGAGCGCAACCCCCAGGTGCCCAAGGACCGGATCGACGATGTGGCGATCGCCGCCACCACCCAGCAGGGCGACCAGGGACTGACCCTGGGCCGCACCGCCGCGATCCTCGCCGGGCTGCCGAAGTCGGTTCCTGGATTCGCGATCGACCGGATGTGCGCCGGCGCCATGACGAGCGTCACCACGCTCGGCTCCGGCATCGCCTTCGGCGCCTACGACCTCGCGATCGCCGGCGGCGTGGAACACATGGGACGCCACCCGATGGGCTTCGGCGCCGACCCGAACCCCCGCTTCCTGTCGGAGAAGATGGTCGCGGAGGACGCGCTCAACATGGGCATGACCGCCGAGCGCATCCACGACCGGTTCCCGGCGCTCACCAAGGAGCGCTCCGACCGCTTCGCGATGCTCAGCCAGCACAAGCTGGCCGCAGCCTATGAGACGGGCAGGATCCAGCCGGACCTGGTGCCGGTGGCCATCCGCTCCGAGTCGGGCTGGGGCCTGGCGACGCAGGACGAGGGGATGCGGCCGGAGACCACGCTCGAGGGCCTCGCCACCCTGAAGACCCCGTTCCGCCCGCACGGGCGCGTCACCGCCGGCAACTCGTCGCCGCTGACCGACGGCGCCACCGCCTCCCTCCTCGCCTCGTCCGACGCCGTGAAGGAGTTCGGGCTGACGCCGAAGATGCGGATGGTGAGCTTCGCCTTCGCGGGCGTGGAGCCGGAGATCATGGGTCTGGGACCTGTCCCCTCGACCGAGAAGGCACTGCGCAAGGCAGGGCTCAGCATCGACGACATCGGGCTGTTCGAGCTGAACGAGGCCTTCGCCATCCAGGTGCTGTCATTCCTCGACCACTTCGGGATCGACGACGAGGACCCGCGCGTCAACAACTGGGGCGGCGCCATCGCGATCGGCCACCCGCTCGCCGCGAGCGGCGTACGCCTCATGATCCAGCTCGCCGCCCAGTTCGCCGAGCACCCCGAGGTGCGCTACGGCATCACCGCGATGTGCGTGGGCCTCGGCCAGGGCGGCACCGTGATCTGGGAGAACCCCACCTACGACAAGCGCGCTGCGCGGAAGGGCTGAGCCACAGTGACGGATTACAGCACGATCGATTTCGGCCCGCTCGCGGAGCTCACCGACGACGAAGTCGTCACCCACTCCTTCGTGAAGGATGTGCGGCTCCCCAGCGGCAAGACCCTCGCGCTCGTGACCCTGGACAACGGACGGGACCACACCCGGCCGAACACGATGGGCCCCGCCACCCTGCTGGAGCTGGGGAAGACGTTCGACGAGCTCACCGAGCGCGCGAAGCGCGGCGAGATCGATGCGGTCGCCGTCACCGGCAAGCCGTTCATCCTCGCCGCCGGAGCCGACCTCAGCCGCGTCGGCGACATCCCGAGCGTGGAGGTGGCGAAGCTCCTCCCCCAGCTCGGCCACTACGTGCTCGGAAAGCAGGCGACCTTCGGCGTCCCGTCGTTCGTGTTCACCAACGGCCTCGCGCTCGGCGGCGGTGTCGAGATCGGTCTCAACGCCGACTACCGGACGATCGACCGCAATGCAGCCGCGTTCGCGCTTCCCGAGGTCTTCCTCGGCCTCATCCCGGGCTGGGGCGGTGCGACCATCCTGCCGAACCTGATCGGCATCGAGAACGCCCTCAAGGTCGTCGTCGAGAACCCGCTGAAGCAGAACCGGATGCTGAAGCCGCAGGAGGTCTTCGACCTCGGGATCGCCGACGCGATCTTCGACTCGGCGAACTTCCTGGAGGACTCGCTGCGCTGGGCGGACAGGGTCCTCACCGGCGAGGTCGTCGTCAAGCGCCCGAACGAGCCCGGCAAGCTCGAGCGGATGGTGAAATGGGATGCCGCCATCGGCATCGCCCGCAAGATGCTCCAGTCCCGCATCGGGAGCGTGCCGAAATCCCCCTACAAGGCGCTCGACCTGCTGAAGGCCGCGAAGGCGAACGACCGCGAGGCCGGCTACGCCCTCGAGGACGACGCGCTCGCGGAGCTCATCGCGGGCGACCAGTTCCAGGCGAGCATCTACGCCTTCAACCTCGTGCAGAAGCGCGCGAAGCGTCCAGCAGGAGCGCCGGACAGGAAGGTCGCGAAGAAGGTCACCAAGGTGGGCGTCATCGGCGCCGGCTACATGGCCAGCCAGTTCGCGCTGCTGTTCGTCCGCCGCCTGCGCGTCCCGGTCGTCATCACGGACCTCGACCAGGCCCACGTGGACAAGGGCGTCGGCTACATCCACGACGAGATCGGGAAACTGCAGGAGAAGGGCCGCATCTCCCCCGATGAGGCCAACCGCCTGCGCGCCCTGGTCACCGGCACGACCGACAAGGCCGACTTCTCCGACGCAGACTGGGTGATCGAGGCCGTGTTCGAAGAGCTCGGCGTGAAGCAGGATGTCTTCGCCGAGATCGAGAAGATCGTGAGCCCCGACGCGGTTCTCGCCACCAACACTTCGAGTCTGTCCGTCGAGAAGATCGGCGCCAAGCTCGAGCATCCGGACCGGCTCGTCGGCTTCCCCTTCTTCACCCCGGTCGCGGTGATGCCGTTGATCGAGGTCGTGAAAGCGCCTCGGACGGATGACGCGACTCTGTCCACCGCGATGGTGACCGCAGC
>JBQCCO010000112.1:0-6775 GCA_051962155.1 Leifsonia sp.
CCGCCGAGGGATCCGCCGCCGCGTTCGTCGCCCTCACGGTGCGGACCGCGCCCGTGGACGAAGGGGTGGCCGCCTCGATCGTGGCGGCCCGCTTCCTGCTCTCCTCGGGTGCGACGCTGCTCTATCAGAAGTACTGCTCCACCTTCGACTCGACGCCGTCGGGGAACATCGGCCCGATCGCCGACGCGCTCGCCGAGATCGCGGCAGGGGTCGCATCCGGTGTTGCCCCGGACGTCGCGTCCGCAACAGATCGCGGCAGTGACGCCGAGACCGGCCGTACTGCCTCCGCCGTCACCATCGGCACACCGGCGACACCGGGTGCTGGTCGCACGCAGTACCAGGGCACGCTGTTCGTGGCCGGCCTCCCTCTCGCGGAGTCGCCGATGCGCAACCATCCGCTGACGCCGATGCGCGACTCGAACCTCATCCGGCTGCTCGCTCCGCAGACGCCCGCGCCGGTCGGCCTCGTCCGCTGGGAGGACGTCCAGCGCGGCGCGGACGCCGTCGCGGCCGAGGTGGGCGACGGCCACACCCTCGTGGATGCGCTCACCGAGCACGACCTCGACGTCGTCGCGCAGGCAATTCTCCGCGTCGCGGCGGAACGACCGGTCGTCGCCACCGGGGGCGCGGGCGTCGCGACGGCGCTTGCACGCGTGTCGGTATTCGCCCGGCCCGTGACGTCCTCCTCCCGCGAGAAGGCCGACAGCCTCGTCGCCGAGTCCGCCGCCTCCGCTTCCGCCTCCGCGCACGTCGCGGACACCCTCCCGCCGGTGCCCGTGACGGGCCGACTCATCCTCGCCGGCAGCGCGTCGGCCGCGACCCGGGCCCAGATCGAGGCGTTCCGCGGCGAGCGCCACCTCCTCGATCCCATCGCCCTCGCCGAGGACGCGACGACGCTCACGCGTCTCCGGGATGCGCTCGCCGCGCGCAGCGACCGACGCGCGCCCGTCCTCGTCCATGCCGCGCCGGACGTGGCCATCGCGCAGCGCGAACTCGGCATCGAGCGAGCCGCGGACCTCCTCGAAGGCGCTCTCTCGGAGCTGGCGGTCTTCGCCGTCCACGAGCTGGGGTGCAGTCACCTGATCGTCGCCGGCGGTGAGACGTCCGGAGCGGTGACCGGCCGGCTGGGCATCACCCGCCTGCGCATCGGGGCACAGGCCGCACCCGGCGTCCCGTGGGCGGTCACGACCAGCCCGGGCGACGCGGGCGAGCACAGCGACCACGGCGACCGCACCATCGCCGTGCTGCTCAAGTCCGGCAACTTCGGCGGTCCCGGTCTCTTCACCGACGCGTGGGAGGTCGCGCCGTGACCCTTCCCGGCGACGCCCTCCGAATCCAGGAGCGGGAGGCGCGCGCGGCCATCGTGCGGGCGTGCCGTCATCTCTCCGCTGCGGGGCTCTCCCCGGGGAGCTCGGGCAACGTGAGCATGCGCGTCGGCTCCCGCATCATCGCAACGCCCACCGGACGGTCGCTGCGTTCGGTGACCGAGGAAGAACTGGCCGCGACCCCCGCCGACAGCGATGACGCCCCGCGGCCCACGAAGGAGCTGCCGCTCCACGCTGCAATGTACGCGGCGCATCCCGAGGCGACCGCGGTGGTGCATCTCCACTCCCCGTCGGCGACGGCCATCGCCTGCCTGCCGCCCGGCGATGGCGGACTGGCGCAGCTGCCGCCGCTGACGCCGTACCGGGTGATGCGCCTGGGAGAAGTCCCGCTCGTCCCGTACGCACGGCCCGGCAGCGCCGAACTCGCGGCCGGGGTGGCCGCAGCCGCACCCCGGAATCCGGTGCTCCTCCTCGCGAATCACGGTCCTGTGGTCGCGGCGACGACTCTCGACGCGGCGATCGACCTCGTGGAGGAGCTCGAGACGGCGGCGCGGCTCACGCTCCTCCTCCGCCAGGCGCCGGCCGTCGTCCTCGATGCGGCTGCGATCGCCGCCCTCACTCCGCCGGGACGCTGAGCCGAGCCCCGAGCCCTCCACCGGCTCCCCGCCGGCCACCGCACTCCACCTCCTCGCTTCCACCGCTCGATTCCCCTCAGGAGCATCCCGTGTCCAGCGTCCGCGCTGCTCGTCCATCCCCGTCCGATCCGTCCGGTCCGTCCGACCCATCCTCCGCGCCTCCGCCGTCCGGCCGTACGCCTCGCGGCTCCCGCATCCCGTCCGCGCGGCCGTCCGAGCAGCACCTCGCCTCGGTCCCCCGGTTCCTGCTCTGGCAGGCGGCGCGGCAGCCCGCGACGCTCGGCGCCGGCGTGCTGTTCGGCGTCGTCTGGATGCTCTGCCAGGCCGTCTGGCCGTACCTGCTCGGCCGCGCCGTCGACGAGGGCGTCGCGGGCGACACCGGCCGGTTGTGGTCGTGGTGCGGCGCGCTGCTGGCCGTCGCCGCCGTGCAGGCCGTCGCGGGGATGCTGCGGCACCGCATGGCCGTGTCCAACTGGCTGCGCTCGTCGCTCGGTATCGCGCGGCTGATCGGCTACCACTCGGCCGAGACCGGGCCGGCGATCACGGCGACCACCTCGTCCGGCGAGATCGTGGCGACCGTCAGCACCGACTCCCTGCGACTCGGGGCGATGTTCGACGTGACCGCGCGTCTCGGCGGCGGGGTCGTGGCGTTCATCGCGGTCTCGCTCATCATGCTGAGCGCGTCCGTTCCCCTCGGCCTCACCGTCGTGATCGGCGTCCCCGCCGTGGCGCTCGTGCTCGCGCTGCTGCTGCGTCCCCTGCGCGCCCGGCAGGCGGCGTGGCGTGAGGAGTCCGGCGGCCTCACCACCCTCGGCGCGGACACCGTCGTCGGCCTGCGGGTGCTGCGGGGCATCGGCGGCGAGCACGAGTTCGTCGAGCGGTATGCGAAGCAGTCGCAGCGGGTCCGGACGGCCGGTGTCGGCGTGGCGAAGACGCAGAGCTGGCTGGACGGCCTCCAAGTGCTGCTCCCTGGAGCCTTCCTGGTCTTCATCGTCTGGTTCGGCGCACACCTCGCCGTCGAGGGAAGCATCACCCCCGGGCAGCTGACCGCCTTCTACGGGTACGCCGCCTTCCTCGTGCTGCCCCTGCGCACGGCCGTGGAAGCGGCGCAGACGTTCACCGCCGGCATCGTGTCGGCGCGGCGGGTGCTCTCCGTGCTGCGCACCCGGCCGGCCGCACGCGACGACGCCGAGACCGCCGCGGCGCCGGCGTGGGGGTCCGCCATCGAGGACCTCGCCTCCGGCGTCGTCATCCAGCCCGGCCGGTTCACCGCGATCGTGGATGCGAACCCCGACGAGGCCGCCGCCATCGCCACCCGGATCGGACGCTTCGACGACGCGACGCTCCGCGAGGCGCCGGTTCTCTGGGGCGGCGTCGACCACACCCGCGTCCCGGTGCGCGATGTGCGCGAACGCATCGTCGTCAACGACGCCGACCCGCACCTGTTCGGCGGCCGGCTCCTCGACGGGCTCGACACGCTGCCCATCCGCGACCGCGAGTACACCGACACCTCCACGGGCCGGCTGCGCCGCGTCTCCGCCGCTCTCGATGCTGCAGCGGCGACCGAGACCGTGGATGCGCTCCCCGCCGGGGTGCACGAACGCGTCGCCGAGCGGGGCCGGACCTTCTCGGGAGGTCAGCGCCAGCGGCTCAGCCTCGCGCGCGCCCTGCTCACCGACGCGGAGGTGCTGGTGCTGATCGAGCCGACGAGTGCCGTGGACGCGCACACCGAGTCCCAGATCGCGGAGCGGCTGCGCGAGGCACGGGACGGTCGCACCACGGTCGTCGTCACCGCCAGCCCCCTGCTCCTGGACCGGATGGACACCGTCGCCGTCGTTCGGAAGGGTCGCGTCGTCGGCACGGGCAGCCACCAGACGCTGCTGCGCCAGGAGGACGACCTCGGCGACCTGTACCGGGCCATCGTCTCCCGCACCATCTCCGCCGCCGAACCAGCGGACGGCGAGGATCTGGACGCTGCCTGGACCGGCTCCATCGACACCCTGTGGACGGCCACGCATCCCGTCAGCGCCCAGCATCCTGCTCCGGCGGCGAAGAAGACGCAGCGGCCCAAGAAGGGGGACAAGCCCAAGAAGGCGGACAAGCCCAAGAGGGCCGACAAGCCGAAAAAGCCCGCCAAGCCCCGGAGGTCCGACAAGACGCAGAACCCGGACCCACCCGAGCCGCCAACCTCCGACCGCATCCAGAAGGGACCGGGCGATGCTCCTTCCGATCGCTAGCACCCGAACCGTCCGGGCCACCGGAGCCCGGCTGATCCGCCAGCACCGGCGGGGCCTCTCCCTCGTCCTCGCGCTGCACACCCTCGCCGCGGTCGCCGGCCTCGCCGGCCCCGCCCTCATCGGGGTCATCATCGACGGCGTCACCGCCCACTCGCTCACCAGCGGCGGGATCGACACGATCGCGATCGTCCTGCTCGGCGCGATCGCCTGCCAGGCCGTCCTCATCCGTTTCGCCCCGCGCCAGTCGATGGTGCTCGGCGAGGGCGTCTTCGCACAGCTGCGGGAGGAGTTCCTAACGACGGTCGCGCGCCTCCCGCTCTCGATCGTGGAGGCGGCCGGCACCGGCGATCTGCTCGCCCGGACCACCAACGACATCCAATCGGTCGCGCAGACCGTCCGGTTCGGCGTCCCGCGCATCCTCGTCGCCGGCGTCACAGCCGTGCTCACGGTCGTGGCGGCTTTCCTGGTGAACCCGGCGGTCGCGGTCGCGATGTTCGCCGGGGTGCCCATCCTCGTCGCGGCGGCGCGCTGGTACCTCAAGCGTTCCGGTCCCGGATACCAGCGGCAGCTCGCGTCCTACGCCACCCTGGGCGGCACGATCAGCGAGACCGTGGACGGCGTGCGCACCATCGAGGCGCTCAGCCTCGCCCCCGCCCAGCGCGCCAAGATCGACGCCGCCCTGCGGGAGCGGCGGGATTCAGAGTGGTACACGCTGTGGTTGCGTTCGTGGTTCTTCCCGAGCACCGACATCGCCTTTCTGCTGCCCGTGATCGTCGTCCTGGTCTGGGGCGCCTTCCTGGTCGGAGCCGGCGCAGCCACCATCGGAGCGGTCACCGCGGTGGCCCTGTACGCGATGCAGCTGGTGTCGCCGATCGACGAGCTGATCAGCTGGCTGGACGAGATCCAGGTCGGCACCACGGCCCTGTCGCGCATCATCGGCGTCGGCGACGTCCCGGAGGACCGCCAGGCCACGGGAGAGCAGCCCGCCGACGAGCACGTGGTTGCCGAGGATGTGCGCTTCTCGTATCGCGAGGGCACGGAGGTGCTGCACGGTGTGAGCCTCGACCTCGACGTGGGCGAGCGGGTCGCCATCGTCGGGCCCTCCGGCTCCGGCAAGTCCACCCTCGGGCGACTGATGGCCGGGATCACCGAGCCGACCGGCGGCCGGATCACGGTGGGCGGCGTCCGTCTCGTCGACCTGCCGCTCGACGACCTCCGCAGCCACGTGGCGCTCGTCACCCAGGAGCACCACGTGTTCGTCGGCACGATCGCGGAGAATCTGTCGCTCGCGAAGCCCGGTGCCGGACGCGACGAACTCGCGCGTGCCCTCCGGGTGGTGGATGCGCTGCGCTGGGTCGCCGCCATGCCGAAGGGTCTCGACACGGTCGTCGGCTCGGGCGGCGTCGTCCTGACCCCTGCCCAGGCGCAGCAGCTCGCGCTCGCCCGGCTGGTGCTCCTCGACCCGCACACGCTCATCCTCGACGAGGCGACCTCCCTCCTCGACCCGACCGCCGCGCGCGATCTGGAGCGCGCGATGAACCGCGTGCTCCAGGGCCGCACGGTCGTCGCCATCGCGCACCGGCTGCACACCGCGCACGACGCCGACCGCATCGCCGTGGTCCGCGACGGCTACGTCGAGGAGCTCGGCAGCCACGAGGAGCTGGTCGCGGCCGGGGGCGCATACGCCGAGTTGTGGTCGTCGTGGCACGGCGGCGGACAATGAGCGCGCTGGCCTGGCGCGGCATCGTCGAGGGCTTCTACGGGGAGCCCTGGTCGCACGCCGACCGTCTCGCCTGGTTCGAGCGCGGCGGTGCGATCGGTCTCGACCGCTACGTGTACGCCCCGAAGGACGACCGCTGGCACCGCGAGGAGTGGCGGGAGCCCTATCCCGCACCCCGGCTCGCCGAGCTGGCCGCGCTGAACCGCGCGGCCGGCGCGCGCGGCGTGGACTTCGTGTACGGGATCTCGCCCGGCCTGTCCATGCGGTTCGACGAGGACTCCGAGCACCTCGCGCTGGCCGCGAAGTGCCGTCAGCTGCTCGACGTCGGCATCCGCGCGTTCGCCCTGCTGTTCGACGACATCCCCCTGGAGGACCCGGAGGCGCTCGGCCGCGCCCACGGGGACACGGCGGCGCGCTTCCAGCGGTCGTTCCTGCGCCCCGCCGGCATCGACGAGCCGATACTCCTGTGCCCGACCGATTACGCAGGCGTCGAGCGCACCCCGTATCGCATCGGCCTCGCCGCGTCGCTGCCGCCGGACGCGCACATCCTGTGGACCGGCCCGGACATCGTGGTCGGCACCGTGACCGCCGACGACATCACCCGGGCCCGGCGAAGCTTCGGCCGCGACCTCGTGCTCTGGGACAACTTCCCGGTGAACGACTTCGACCGTTCGCGCCTCTTCCTCGGTCCGCTGACCGGCCGGTCGGTGGCGCCGGGCCTCGTCGGAATCGTGTCCAACCCGATGGTCGAGGCGGCCCCCTCGCACCTCGCACTCGAGACCGTGGCCGAGTGGGCGGCGGATCCCGCCGGCTACGATGCCGCCGCGGCCGCGCAGCGCGCGTACGCGACGGTCGTCG
>JBQCCO010000113.1:0-7573 GCA_051962155.1 Leifsonia sp.
GGGTGGCGCGGGGTGCGCGGGGCCCGCCGCGGGGGCCGCCCGGGGGGCCGGCCGGTCCGCGTCCCGGGGCGGGTTTTGGCGCCCCCCCCGGGTTCGGGGGGCCAAACACGGACCACTTCGGCGCATGAGAGCGCCCGCAGCAGCGGGGCGCCGTTCGCAGCCGCCAGAAAGGGAGGGTCGCTAGGATTCCAGCAACGTTCACCGAATCGAGGGGTGCCGATGACCGATCTGCCGCGTCGCCGTCAGCGCGCCCGCGGACCGGAGGGGGTGCGTCACGGCCGCCTGCCACGGCGCAGGGGGAGCGTGGCCGTGCTGAAGCTGCTCGCCGCGGCCGTGGCCATCGTGTTCGTGAGCGTCGGCTCTGTCGCGGCCTACGCGGTGTGGGATGTGGCGCGGTCCATCAAGACAGGCGTGCACCTCCAGGCGCTTCCCGGGCATTCGGCGATCCCGGCGGACATCCCCAACGTCGCCGCGATCCCGGGCGGCGTCAACCTGCTGCTGGCGGGGACGGACAGCCGTAGCGACCTGGGCGGCGTCTACAGCAGCTCCGACGAGCAGGATGCCTCGAGCGGCGCGGGCAACAACGACGTCACGATGCTGCTGCACATCGCGCAGGACCACAAGAGCATGATGGTGGTCAGCTTCCCGCGCGACCTGATGGTCCCCATCCCGTCGTGCCCGGATCCGAAAGGCGGAACGATCAGCGGCACCTCGTACGCGCAGTTCAACACGGCGCTCTCGCGTGGCGGGCTGAACTGCGTGGTCGCGACGGTCTCCAAGATGACCGGGGTCGACATCCCGTTCGCAGCTCTCATCAACTTCAACGGTGTCAGCGCCATGTCGGATGCTGTCGGCGGTGTGAACGTCTGCCTGGCGACTCCCGTGAAGGACGACTACACCAATCCGCCGCTCGACCTGCCGGCCGGCGAGAACACGATCGTCGGGGATATTGCGCTCTCGTTCCTGCGCAGCCGGCACGGCGTCGGCGACGGCAGCGATCTCGGCCGCATCTCGAACCAGCAGGTGTTCCTGTCCGCCCTGGCACGGAAGATCGTCAGCGGCGGCGTGCTGTCCAATCCGGTGCAGCTCTATTCGCTCGCGAAGGCCGCCGTGAACAACATCACACCGTCGGAGTCGCTCACGAATCCGACGACGCTCGTGCAGATCGCCCTGGCGCTGAAGGACACGGGCCTCCAGAACAATGTGTTCGTACAGTACCCGGCCGTCGGCGACCCCGACAACCCGAACCGCGTGGTACCGCAGGAGTCCGCGGCGAAAGCGCTCGACGAGGCGCTGGTCAACGACCAGCCGGTCAAGCTCACCGGGTCGACCGGGCGCGCGGCGGAGGATCCGACGGCGACCTCCTCGCCGGCGCCGTCCCCGGGTGGGGAGCCGTCGCCCGCCACCCCGGCGAGCCCGAGCGCGGGCACCGGCACGGCGACGGGCACGGCGACGGGCACCGGAGCGACACCGACGCCGACGGGCACCGGCGGCCCGGTCGACCTGCCGTCGACGATCACCGGTCAGACGGCCGCGCAGCAGACCTGCACCAAGGGCAACGACTAGCGGAGTATCAGGGCTGCGGCGCTACCGCCAGGAAATGCCAGCCGATCCACCACCAGAACAGCATCACCGTGAGGCGCGCCGCGCGGTCCGCCATGACGAGGTCGAGCAGGCTGCTCAGCCGGGCCACACGGAGTGGGCTGATGCGCGCCTGGACGACGAGCGCAGCCAGCAGGATGCCGCACAGCACGAAACCGGCGACCGTGATCTCCCTCATCGGCGCCACCCCCTCCGCACCAGGACGTAGCCGCCGAGCAGCCAGAGCGCTGCGAGCACCGCACGCGCCGGCGGCCAGGCGAGGACCGGATCCATCAGGTCGGAGAGGGCGGGGAAGTCCTGCGTCCCGCCCGGCATCAAGCGGCCCAGGAAGAACGCCCCGATCTCCCACAGACAGCCGCCGGCGATGACCTCCGCCCACAGGTACGCGGCCCGGCGGAGAGCGCGACGCTCGCCGGCCGGGCGCTCACGGCTGTTGGTGGGCCGCTCGCGGTCGGCCCAGGCGACCGGGAGCAACAGCACGCCGAGGCCCACGACCACCGCGGTGTCCACCGTCCCATAGAGCGGGCTCAGGCCGAACGCCAGCGCGGCGACGACGATGAGCACGCCGGCCACGATCCGTTGCGGCAGGGTGTCCCGGTCGCTGGTGAGTCTCAGCGGGATGCGCAGCCAGCCGAGCTGGTCCAGAACGAGCACGCCCGCGCCGAGCCCGTAGATCCAGGCGTCAACCGGCGCACCGCGGATGACGTGGAAGAGCGCGGTGAGGAGCAGGATGCCCACCCACGACAACCGGGTCAGGACCACGACCCGGTCGGGTCGCGCCGTCCCGTCGCTCTGAGCCGGCTCGGGATGCGCTCCGCGGCCGGGCCGCCCCTCGGCCGGGTTCTCTGCCGCATCCTCAGGCTCGGACATGGCCGCACTCTACGCCGGACGCGGACGATTCCGGTCGCCCGCACCGCGCTGTTGCGAGCGGCCGTGCCAGGCCCTTGAATGAGAGCATGACCAACGTGAAGATCGAGCGGATGTCGTCGCTCCAGTTGAGGGTGCTGCTCATCGCCATCCTGGCGAGCTTCGTCGCCTTCCTCGACGGCGCCGTCATCAACGTGGCGCTTCCGGCGATCGACCGCGAGCTCGGTGGCGGCCTGCCGCTGCAGCAGTGGGTGGTGGACGGCTACCTCGTCACGCTGGGCTCTCTCATCCTGATCGCCGGATCGCTCTCGGACGTGTTCGGTCGCAAGCGGGTGCTGTACGCGGGCCTGATCGGTTTCGGCGTGACCTCGTTGCTGTGCGCGTTCGCGCCCGACGGGGTGTTCCTGGTCGTCGCGCGGGCGTTGCAGGGCGTGGCCGGCGCACTCCTCGTGCCGAGCTCGCTCGCGATCATCATCTCCCGCTTCGACGGGCCGGCGCAGGCCAAGGCGATCGGGCGATGGACGGCGTGGACCGGCATCGCGATGATCGCCGGCCCGGTCATCGGCGGCATCTTCGTGGACACGCTGTCGTGGCGGTGGGTCTTCGTCATCAACGTGATCCCGATCGCTGTGACCGTGTTCCTGCTGATGACGCTCAGAGACTCGACGGCGGACACCGGGATGGGCGGGAGAGTGGATGTGCTCGGCGCGATTCTGGGATCCGTCGGCCTCGCGGGGACGGTCTTCGCCCTCATCGAGCAGGGGGCCTACGGCTGGACCAGTCCTCGGGTCTGGATCCCGCTGCTGATCGGTGTGCTCAGCCTTGTCGCCTTCTTCGTGGCTGAGACGCGCGTGAAGCAGCCGATGCTCCCGCTCGGGCTGTTCAGCGTCCACAACTTCTGGGTGGGCAACATCTCCACCTTCTTCGTCTACGGCGCGCTGGCGTTCGGGCCGCTGATGGTCACGCTGTTCCTGCAGCAGGTGGCGGGGTACTCGGCCATCGCTGCCGGGTTCGTCTTCATCCCGTCGACGCTCTGCATGCTCCTGCTCTCGGGGTTCTTCGGCGGACTGGCCGGACGGTACGGTCCGCGTCTGTTCATGGCGATCGGCCCGATGGTCGCGGCCCTCGGCTTCCTCTGGCTGCTGCTGATGGGGACGGACGTGAACTACTGGACGGGATTGCTTCCGGCCGTGCTGCTCTTCGGAGTCGGACTGTCGATCACCGTCGCGCCGCTGACCAGCGCGATCCTCGGGGCGATCCACCCCGAGCAGGCGGGCATCGCCTCCGCCGTGAACAACGCCGTATCGCGCATCGCCGGCCTCCTGGCGGTGGCTGCAGCGGGCATGATCATCGGTGGGAAGCTGGATACCGAGGGCCTCCACCGCGCGATGATCGGCGCAGCCCTCCTGCTCCTCGTGGGAGGCGTGGTCTCGGCGTTCGGCATCCAGAACCGGGCGCGCGTCGCCCCGAAGATTCAGACCGTCACGGACTGACCCGCGAGCGCGAGCATCGCGACATCCACGATCGCGCAGGTCATGATCAGCTGCATGAGCAGCCGGGTCGGACTGCGCCGCAGGAGCAGCACCACTCCCGTGACGGCAGCGGCGAGCCCGATGACCAGTCCTGCGAGCAGAAGTGGGCGAACCGGCAGGCCGGGGCCGAACGTGATGAGCAGCGTTCCGACGGCGAGTGCGCCGAACGCGAGCAGGCCGCTGGGCCGGGCGCCGAGGCGGTGCGGGAGGCCGCGGACGCCGGTGCGTGCATCATCCTCCAGGTCCGGCAGCACGTTGGTGACGTGCGCTGCGACGCCGAGCAGGGCTCCCGCGGCGTAGACCCACCACTGGGGGAGGGCCGGATGCTGCTGGCCCAGAGTCGCGACGGCGGGGAGGAGGCCGAACGCCACGGCGAAGGGCACGAACGAGAAGAGCGAGGACTTCAGCCCGAGGTTGTACGCCCATCCACCCGCGATGACGACGAGGTGAGCGGCGAGCGCGCCGGGCCCGAGAGCGATCGTGACCAGGACGGCGGGGGCGAGCGCGACGAAGGCGGCCGCCCGCACGGCGGCGACGGAGACGTCGCCACGCGCCGCCGGCTTGTCGGGGCGCTCCACGGCGCGGTCGCGGGCCGCATCCAGCCAGTCGTTGCTCCAGCCGATCGACAGCTGGCCGCACAGGATGGCCGCCGCGAGCACCGCGAGACGTCCGGGCTCGTAGCCGAGGCCGACGCCGAGGAGGGTCGTGATGAGGGTGACGACGAGCGTGGGGCCGGGATGGCTGGCGAGGAGGAGGGAGACCACCTTCTTCGCCATGCCCGCCATCGTAGCGGGGTGACCGGGTGCCGGAGGGGGTTGCCGGGTGCCGCGCGAGGCGGTCGGTTAGCATCGAGACATGCGGGCAGCCCGACGCAGGACCGCCGCGGTCGCCGCCGTGGTGGTCTCGGCGACGCTTACGTCGGGCGTCCTCGTCGGCTGCGCCGGGGGAGCGGGCGAGCATGGGGGCGAAGCAGCGCGCACGGCGACAGGTCCCGCCGTGACTGCGCGGCCGGCCTCGCCGACCGGCCCGACCGCCTCGCCGACTCCGACCATGGACCCCATCGAGGCCTACGCGCGGCAGCGGCTCTCGAACCTGACGCTGCGCCAGAAGGTCGCCGGGCTGTTCATGCTGCACGCTCCCGGCACGGATGCGGCAGCGCTGCGCGGGTTCGTCGACCGCTACGGGCTCGGCGGAATGATCCTGATGGGCGACAACATCCCGGCCACCCCGGCGGAGCTCGCAGCGCAGACAGCGACGATGAAGGCGTCGGACCCCGACCTGCCGCCCCTGATCGGCGTGGACGAGGAGGGCGGAGACGTCACACGGTTGGGATGGGACGACCAGCCCGGCGCTGAGACCCTCCGGCGGCAGGATCCCGCCGCCACCCGGGCCGCGTTCGCCCGGCGGGCGCAGTTGCTGCACCAGGCGGGGATCAGCGTCAACTTCGGGACCGTCGCCGATGTGACGGCCGACCCCGCATCCTTCATCGCGGACCGGGTGCTCGGCACCGACCCGGCCGGCGCTGCGGCCCATGTGGCCGCCTCGGTGACCGGCGAGCGCGGAACCGTACTCAGCACCCTGAAGCACTTCCCCGGGCATGGGGAGACCGAGGCCGACTCGCACCACTCCGTCCCGGCGACCGGCCTGTCGAAACAGGACTGGTCGGTCCGTGACGCGCCGCCCTTTCGGGCGGGCATCGACGCGGGAGCCGAACTGGTCATGTTCGGTCACCTCGCCTACACCCAGGTGGATGCGGCGCCCGCGTCCCTCTCGCCCGCCTGGCACCGCATCCTCACCGACGAGCTCGGGTTCCGCGGGGTGAGCATCACCGACGACCTGCGGATGCTGCAGGACACCGGGCTCCCGCAGTATCAGGATCCCGGAGAGAACGCGGTGCAGGCCATCGCCGCGGGCAACACCATGGTGCTCGAGGTGCAATCCTCCGGTACGGACCCGGAAGCGCTCATCGACGCGGTGGTCGCCGCTGTGCAGCAGGGCCGCATCCCGCTCGCTCAGGTCGACGCGGATGCGTTGAAACTGGTGCAGCTGCGGCATTCGCTCGCCACCGAAGAGTGACGCGTCAACTTTTTTCGCGATTTCCGGAATAGGCGCCCGGTCCATGCGCTTGCATGTATCGACGCGGGTGGACCGGCCGCCCGGCGCGCGACTTCCTGAAGGAGACACCGTGACCATCGAGATCCCCGGCTACAAGGCTGGTACCTGGACCATCGACCCCACCCACAGCGAGGTCGGGTTCAGCATCCGCCACCTGATGATCAGCAAGGTGAAGGGCGTGTTCGAGAACTTCGACGCCACCTTCGTGACGGCCGAGAACCCCCTCGAGTCGACGGTCACGGCCAAGGCCGACGTCGCCTCCATCAACACCAAGGACAAGAACCGGGATGCGCACCTGCGCACCGGCGACTTCTTCCTCGCCGACGAGCACCCGACCATCGACTTCGTCTCGACCGGCGTGCGCCACGAGGACGGCGACTTCCTCGTCGACGGCGAGCTCACCATCAAGGGCGTCACCAAGCCGGTGACCTTCGAGTTCGACTTCGGCGGCTTCGGCCAGGACCCGTACGGCAACTACAAGGCCGGCGCGACCGCCAAGACCAAGATCAACCGCGAGGACTTCGGCCTCAGCTACAACGCCGCGCTCGAGACCGGTGGTGTGCTCCTCGGCGAGGAAGTCACCATCACGCTCGAGCTGCAGGCCGTTCTCGCCGCCTGACCTGCACCCCCTGGTACCGTTCGGTACCACCTCAGCACCGCCCCGCACAGAAAGGGAGGATGCTCCCGCCGACTCGGCGCGAGCATCCTCCCTTTCCTGCGTTCTGACGTCTAGAGGTGGTTCGACGCCTCCGTCAGCACCGATTCGAGGATCTGCCGGATCTCGACGAACTCGTCCGGCCCGACGGTGAGCGGCGGAGCGAGCTGCACGACGGGGTCGCCCCGGTCGTCGGCACGGCAGTACAGGCCGGCGTCGAACAGTGCCTTGGAGAGGAAGCCGCGGAGCAGGCGCTCCGACTCGTCGTCGTCGAAGGTCTCCTTGGTGGCCTTGTCCTTCACCAGCTCGATGCCGAAGAAGTAGCCGTCGCCGCGGACGTCTCCGACGATCGGCAGGGCGAGCAGCTTCTCGAGCTCCGCGCGGAAGAGCGGCGAGTTCTCACGCACGCGCTCGTTGAGCCGCTCCTCCTCGAAGATGTCGAGGTTGTCGAGCGCGACCGCTGCGGAGACCGGGTGACCGCCGAAGGTGTAGCCGTGGTAGAACGACGTGTTCCCGTGCTTGAACGGCTCGTACAGACGGTCGCTGATGATCGTCGCGCCGATGGGGGAGTACCCGCTGGTCATCCCCTTGGCGCACGTGATCATGTCCGGCACGTAGCCGTACTCGTCGCACGCGAACATGTGGCCGATGCGGCCGAAGGCGCAGATGACCTCGTCGCTGACCATGAGCACGTCGTACTTGTCGCAGATCTCGCGCACCCGCTTGAAGTATCCGGGGGGAGGCGGGAAGCATCCTCCCGAGTTCTGCACGGGCTCGAGGAAGATCGCGGCGACCGTCTCCG
>JBQCCO010000114.1:0-7456 GCA_051962155.1 Leifsonia sp.
CCCGGTCACGAGCGGTGACCGGGGCTCGGCGGGCGGCCCGGTTGCGGGCTTAGTTGAAGCTGTCGCCGCAGGCGCACGAACCGCCCGCGTTCGGGTTGTCGATCGTGAAGCCCTGCTTCTGGATGGTGTCCTCGAAATCGATCGTGGCGCCGTCCAGGTACGGGACGCTCATCTTGTCGACGATGACCTCCACACCGTCGAAATCGACGGTCGCATCCCCGTCGAGCATCCGCTCGTCGAAGTACAGCTGGTAGATCAGACCGGAGCAGCCGCCGGGCTGGACGGCGACGCGCAGACGCAGGTCGTCGCGGCCTTCCTGCTCGAGCAGGCTCTTGACCTTGGATGCCGCGGTGTCGGTCAGGCCGACTCCGTGGGCCTTGGTCGCGGTCAGCGTCGTGTCGGACATCGGGCTCCTCACAAAGGATGATTCAGGCTTCGGAAACGAAATCTGCGTCGATTGTACGTCGCTCGGCTGCGATTTCTGCGACCGCGGCCGATCCGCTCAGGATTCTCTCGCGTTCAGCCGCGTGAGAAGCAGCGCCTCGGCGAGCACGGCGCGCTTGAACACCCCGAGGTGGAGGGACTCGTTCGGGCTGTGCGCACGTGTGTCGGGGTCCTCGACGCCGGTCACCAGGATCTGGGCCCTGGGGAACTCCCGGACCAGGTCGGCGATGAACGGGATGGAGCCGCCGATCCCGGTCTCGACCGCCTCCGCACCCCAGGCGTCGGTCATGGCGCGCTTCGCCTCGCTCGCGGCCCAGCCCGCCGTGTCGACGAGGAACGGGTCGCCGAGGTCGACATCGTCGATGGCGATGACCGCCCCGAACGGGGCGTGCGCCCGCAGGTGACGTTCGAGCGCCTCGTAGGCCTCGCGTGCCGGCTGCCCCGGCGCGACGCGGGAGCTGATCCGGACGGACACGCTCGGCAGGAGGGTGTTGGAGGCGTTGGCCACGCTGGGGGCGTCGATCCCGGTCACCGTGATGGTCGGCTGCGACCACATCCGCGACAGGATCGGGCCCCGCCCGATGCTCCGGACGCCGGGAAGGAAGGCGGCGTCCTCGGCCAGCTTCTCCTCGCTGAACGCGGGAGGCTCGGCCGCCTCCGTGTACGACCGCAGACCCTCGACGGCCACAGCGCCGTCGTCGTCGTGGAGCGTCGCGAGCAGTTTCACCGCCGCGAGCATCGCATCCGGAGCAGCACCTCCGTACATCCCGGAGTGGGAGGCGTGCTCGAGCGTCGAGACGGTGAGCCGGAAGGTCACGTTGCCGCGCAGCGAGACCGTGAGCGCCGGAGTGTCCACGTCGACGTTGTCGGAGTCGGCGACGACGATCACATCCGCCGCCAGCGCGGCCGAGTTCTGCTGGAGGAAGTTCGAGAAGGAACGCGAGCCGAACTCCTCCTCGCCCTCGATGAAGACGGCGAGGCCGAGATCGAGGTCGTCGCCCAGAGCCTCATGCAGGGCGCGCACGGTGGCCACGTGCGACATCACCCCCGCCTTGTCGTCGGCGGCGCCGCGGCCGTACAGCCGGTCGCCGCGGACGGTCGGCTCGAACGGCGGGGTCTCCCAGTCCGCCACGTCGCCCTCGGGCTGCACATCGTGGTGGGCGTAGAGCAGGACCGTCGGCCTGCCGTTCCGCGCGGCACGGGTGGCCAGCACGGCCGGCTGACCGAGGGCCTCAGCGCCACCGTCGTCCGACCGCGACGGGATCGGCGCCTGCTTCACCTCGACCCGGTCGAAGACGCCCGTCTCGGTCAGCAGGGCGGCGACCGCATCCGCGCTCCGCCGCACGTTCGCCGGGTCGAAGGCCGACCACGACACCGAGGGGATGCGGACGAGCCGCGCGAGGTCCGCGATCGCCGACGGCAGCCCGGCGTGGACCGCTGCGCGGACCTCCTGCTCGACGCCGTCCGGGGAATCGGCGGTGGCCGTGTCGTCGGATGCGGAAACGGGGGTCAGCTGGCTCTCTGTCATGCGGGTAATCTTAAGCGGACCCCACAACCGAAGGCTCGAAGTTGGCGAAACGACAGAACCCGGCGAGCGACGCGGAAACGCCCGCAGCCGAGACCCCCGAAGAGACGGCTGCCCGGCTGAAGCAGGGCAAGGGGGCGCCGACGCCCTCCCGCCGCGAGCAGGAGGCCGCACGGAAGCGCCCGCTCGTCCCCACCGACCGCAAGGAGGCGGCCCGGATGGCGCGCCAGCGGCAGGCGGAGGCGCGCGACAAGGCCCGTGTGGGCATGGCCGCCGGGGACGACCGCTATCTGACGGCACGCGACCGCGGCCCGCAGCGCCGCTACGTCCGCGACTACGTGGACGCGCGCTTCTCGATCGGCGAGTTCCTCATCCCGATCATGCTGCTGGTGATCGTGCTGACCTTCCTGCCGTCGCCGCTCCTGCAGGCCTACGGTCTGTTCGCCCTCTGGGGCTTCTTCCTGATCGCGGTGATCGACTGCATCGTGCTCGGCTTCCTGGTGCGCAAGCGCATCGGTGCGAAGTTCGGCGTGAGCAAGGTCGAGCGCGGACTGCGCTGGTACGCCGCGATGCGTGCCCTGCAGCTGCGCGTGATGCGCCTGCCCAAGCCGCAGGTCAAGCGCGGCCAGTTCCCCAGCTGACGTGGCGATCATCGCGGCGGCCGACGGGTCCGCCCTCGGCAACCCCGGCCCTTCCGGCTGGGCCTGGTACGTGGACGATGCCCATTGGTCTGCCGGCGGATGGCCGCACGGCACCAACAACCAGGGCGAGCTCATGGCGGTCATCGACCTGCTCGAGGCCACGGCCCACCTGGACGACGACCTCCACATCTACTGCGACAGCCAGTACGTGATCAACGCGGTCACGAAGTGGATGCCCGGATGGAAGCGCAAAGGCTGGCGCAAGGCGGACGGCGCCCCCGTGCTGAACCGCGAGCTGCTCGAGCGCCTGGACCGCGCGCTGCAGGGACGCCGGTTCACCTTCGAGTGGGTGAAGGGCCACGCAGGCCACGAGCTGAACGAGGCTGCGGACGTGCGCGCCCGTGCCGTGGCCACCGCTTATCAGAAGGGCGACCCCATCCCGATCGGCCCGGGCTGGCCCGGGAACGCGGTCGCGGCTCAGGCTGCGGGTGCTTCCGCGACGCCGGAGCCGGAGCCGGAGCCGGAGCCGGAGCCGGAGTTCTCGCCGGAGCCGATCCGGGAGCCCGCGCTGCAGCCGGACCTGGAGCCTGCCCTGCAGTCGACGCGGTCCGGAGGCACGACGGCGACCGCGACGGACGACGCTGCCCTCGAGTTCGACCTCTTCGACGGCCTTCCGCCTGAAGAGACGGACGAGGAAGCCGTCGCGCGGCTGGAGCGCGAACTGCTCGAACCCGGCGTGCGCTCCGACGCCTCCCGACTCGCCGAGCTGCTGCATCCCTCCTTCGAGGAGATCGGCCGCTCGGGCCGCGTGTGGGGCCGCGACGCCCTCATCTCCGAGCTCGCGGACGAGGACTCCCCCGCCGGCGAACTCGACGTGCTCGGCGTCGACCGGGTCGCTCCCGAGGCGCTGCTCCTCACGACGCGGACCGTGGATGCGCGGGGCGCGACGCTGCGCAGCTCCCTCTGGGTGCGCAGCTCGGGACGCTGGCGCCTACGCTTCCACCAGGGCACTCCGGAGGCGTAGCAGTCCCCGGTTGATCTGCCGCGCCCACAGCGGGCCGCGGTAGAGGAATGCGGTGTAGCCCTGCACCAGGGTGGCGCCCGCATCCAGCCGCTCCTGCACGTCCTCTGCCGTCTCGACTCCGCCGACGGAGATCACGCAGAGCTCCGGCGGGACGACCGCCCGGATCAGACGCAGCACCTCGAGCGAGCGAGCGGCCAGCGGCGCACCGCTCAAGCCTCCTGGTCCCGCTGCCTCGACGACTGCTGGGTCGGTGCGCAGGCCCTCCCGGGCGATGGTGGTGTTGGTGGCGATGATGCCGGCGAGACCGAGCTCGACCGTGAGTCGGGCGATCCTCTCCACCTGGTCGTCGGTGAGGTCCGGAGCGATCTTCACCAGGAGCGGCGTGTCGCCGGCGACCTCCTTCACGGCGGTCAGGAGGGGCGCGAGCAGCTCGAGCTCCTGCAGGCCGCGGAGCCCCGGCGTGTTCGGCGAGCTGACGTTCACGACCAGGTAGTCGGCGACCGGCGCGAGGGCGCGGGCGCTCGTCAGGTAGTCGGCCGTGGCATCCTCGACGGCGACCACCCGCGACTTGCCGATGTTGACGCCGAGGACGGGACGCCGCCGGGCGCGGCGCACGCGCAGCAGCTTGTTGGCGGCGCATCCTGCGCCGTTGTTGTTGAAGCCCATCCGGTTGATGACGGCGCGGTCCGGGATGAGGCGGAACAGCCGCGGCTTCTCGTTTCCGGGCTGCGGGCGTGCGGTGACCGTGCCGACCTCGACGTGGCCGAAGCCGAGCGCGCCGAGGCCCAGCACGGCCTCGCCGTCCTTGTCGAAGCCCGCGGCCACACCGAACGGGGAGGCGAACCGCAGTCCGAGCGCGTCCACCGCCAGCGACGGATCGGGCGCGGTGTAGCGCCGGGCCAGCCCGCGGAGGCCCAGAGCCGGCAGGGCGCGGATCACCAGGAACGCGAGATGGTGGGCCCGCTCGGGGTCGAGCCGGGACAGGATGAGGTCGAACAGTGCGCGATACATGCCTGTTCAAGAATACCCGTCAGGGCACATCCACCGTTTCCGCACGGTGCGCGAGGCGCAGCGAGCGGATGGCCTCCTCGAAGTCGTCGAGGGAGTCGAACCCCTGGTAGACGCTCGCGAAGCGCAGGTAGGCGACCTCGTCCAGCTCCCGCAGCTCCGGCAGGATCGCGAGACCCACGTCGTTCGCCTCGATCTGCGACGCTCCGGTGGATCTGATGGTCTCCTCCACTTTCTGCGCCAGCACCGCCAAGTCGGAGTCGGTCACCGGCCGGCCCTGGCAGGCCTTCCGCACGCCGAGGACGATCTTCTCGCGGCTGAACGGTTCGGCCACCCCGCTGCGCTTGATCACACTCAGGCTCGCCGTCTCGGTGGTCGAGAAGCGGCGGCCACATTCCGGGCACTGCCGGCGGCGGCGGATGGAGAGCCCGTCGTCGCTGGTCCGCGAGTCGATGACACGGGAGTCCGGGTGACGGCAGAAGGGGCAGAACATGGAGGGATTCTACCGCTCGGAGTCGGCCGGACCGCCCGGGCGGAAGCGCGCGGTCACCGCGTCCCCGTGCGCAGGGAGGTCCTCGGCCGTCGAGAGCGCGACGATGCGGTCTGCGACCTCGCGCAGCGCATCCCGGTCGTAGCTCACGACCTGCTGCGGCCGGAGGAACGAGTAGGCGCCGAGGCCGGGCGAGAAGCGGGCCTGGCCGCCGGTCGGGAGTACGTGGTTGGACCCGGCGAGGTAGTCCCCCAGGCTGACGGGGGACGTGGCCCCGAGGAAGATGGCGCCGGCATTGTGGATGGACGCGAGCAGCGCCTCCGGATCCGCCGTCTGCAGCTCGAGGTGTTCCGGTCCGTAGGCGTCGCTGAAGACGGCTGCCGCGGCCAGGTCGTCGACCAGGACGATCGCCGACTGCGGGCCGCCTAGCGCGGTCCGGACGCGCTCGGCGTGCTTCGTGGCGTCTGCCTGCCGGCCGAGCTCGGCGACCACCCGTTCGGCGAACGCCGGGCTGTCGGTGACGAGGAGGGAGGCGGCCGCCTCGTCGTGCTCCGCCTGGCTCACGAGGTCGGCGGCGACATAGCCGGCATCCGCCGTATCGTCGGCGATGACCAGGATCTCGGTCGTTCCCGCTTCGGAGTCGATGCCGGCCTGGCCGCGCACGACGCGCTTGGCTGCCGCGACGTAGATGTTGCCCGGTCCGGTGATGACCTGGACCGGCTCCAGCCCCAGCTCTTCGACACCGTATGCGAGCGCGCCGATCGCACCGGCGCCTCCCATCGCGTACACCTCGTCGATGCCCAGCAGCCCGGCGGCGCCCAGGATCGCGGGGTGGACCGCGCCTCCGAACTGGCGCTGCGGCGGACTGGCGAGAGCGACGGAAGCGACGCCCGCGACCTGGGCGGGAACGGCGTTCATCACCACGCTCGACGGATACACCGCCTTGCCGCCGGGCACGTAGAGCCCGGCGCGCTCGACTGGCTGCCAGCGCTGGACGATCGTCGCGCCCGGCCGGATGACGGTCTCGGCGGCGGGCGGGACCTGCGCGGCCGTCGCCTCGCGGACCCGCTCGATCGCCTCCTCCAAGGCCTCGCGGACCTCGGCGGGGAGCGCCTGCACGGCCGCGTCGATCTCGGACTGCGGCACCCGCACGGACGCAGGAGCGCCGCCGTCGAAGCGCTCGGCCTGCTCGGTCAGCGCCGCGAGGCCGCGCCGCCGCACATCCTCGATCAGCTCGGTGGCGACGGACATCGCCGCGTGCACATCGACGACCGGGCGGGGCACCAGGCGCTGGAAGGCGGCGCGAGTAGGCTGGACACCGCGGAGGTCGATGGTCTGGATCATGGCCCGACCAGCCTAACGGTTCGCGCCGGTCATCCCCCGCGCGGAATGGTCCCGACAGATTCGAGCTTGTACTCAAGGTATGAACAGCGCATCCCCCGACCCCACCGACGGCGCCGTCAGCGACGCGACACCCGATCTCGCGGCGTTCCGGCAGACGTTCCGCCGTCACGCGGCCGGGGTGGCGTTGATCACGGCACAGACCTCCGACGGCACTCCGGTCGGCTTCACGGCGACCTCCCTGTCATCGCTCGCCGCCGTACCGCCCCTCGCCACGTTCAACATGTCGTTGTCGGCGTCGAGCTGGCCCGCGATCGCGGAGACCGACCGGGTCGTCATCCACACCCTCGGCGTGCGGAACCGCGACGTCGCGCAGATCCTCTCCGGGGACAACCAGCAGCGCTTCCTCGGCGACCACTGGTACCGCGGACCGCACGGACTGCCTGTGATCAAGGACACGACCGCCTGGATGGTCGGACGCATCCTCGAACGCACCGAGGTGCACAACAGCGCCGTCGTGATCGTGCAGATCGAGGAGGGCGGTCTCGGCGAGGACGACGCTCCGCTCGTCTACCACGAGCGCACCTACTGGCGCCCCGGCACCGCCGTCTGACCCGAGCCCGCCGCCCCGCCCCTTCCGCCCTCCTAGCCCTCCCGGCCCTTCCTCACCCGCGCCGCACCCTCCGCCCGCCCTTCCGCCCCGCCCTTCCGCCGAAGTGCTCGTAGTTGCAGCCCCGAACGGCGTGTCGGATGCAACAACGAGCACCTCAGCGAACGCAACAGCGAGCACTTGGCACAGGCAACGGCGAGCGCCTCGGCGGGAGGCGTGCCTCGTTCGCCACCGCCCTTCCGTCGAAGTGGGCGGTTTTTGGGCCCCCGCCCCCGGGGGGGGTGGAAAAAACAAAAACACAGGGGAAGAATTGCCCAACCCCCCCACAAAAAACACACCAACAGGGGGGGGGGGTCTCTATTGAAAAACAACA
>JBQCCO010000115.1:0-6714 GCA_051962155.1 Leifsonia sp.
GCGATGCGGTCCGTCTCGCTGAGCAGGGGCAGTACCGCCTTCTTCAACGGCATGGTCAGCGATAGACCGCGCCACTCCTGGCCCAGCCCCGCGATGAAGCCGGGCAACGCATCCTCGGTCACGTCGACGGCCTCGTAGGACCAGTCGAGGCCGAGGGCGCTGTACGCGGCGCGGTGGAGCTCCGGAGACCGCGAGTGGCCGATCGGCGAGCCGAGCACGGCCAGGCGCCGGCTCGGGGCTTTGGCCGCGCGAGGCTTGGATGCCTTCGACTTGGCGGGAGCGCGTGCGGGCACGGGCTCCGCCTCGGGCTCGGGTTCCGGCTCCGGCTCCGGTTCCAGCTCGGACTCCGGCTCCGGGTCCTCGCGGTCTGCGGCCTCCGCAGCCTCCGCGACGGCGGCCTCCTCGGCCTCCCGCTCGCGCTCCTCGTCGACCAGCGCGGCGATCGCGGCCTCCGCCGACGCCTCGGAGACCCCGTCCTCGACGGCGACGTCCTCGACGGCGACCTCCTCGACCTCGACCTCCTCGACTTCAACCTGGCCGGCCGCCTCCGTCATGTCGACGTCGCGCGTGGGCTTGCTGGGCTTATCCATAACCGGGGTTGTCCTTCATCCATTGCTGCCACTTCGCGACCGCCGCATCGTGCTCGGCCTGAGTCGTGGAGAAGATGGTCTCTCCGGTCTTCAGGTTCCAGGTCACGAAGTACATCCACGAGCCGTCGGCGGGATGCTGCACGGCGTTGATCGCCAGATCGCCCGGGTTCGAGATCGGCCCGACCGGGAGCCCCGGATGCGCGTACGTGTTGTACGGGTTGCTCGCGTCCGCCCGCTCCGCATCGGTCGTCTCGACCCGGTTGGTGTGGCCGGTGCCATAGGCGACCGTCGCATCCGACTGCAGGTCCCAGCCCTGAGCGAGACGATTGAGGAAGACGCGCGCGACCTTGGGGTAGTCGTCCTTGAGTCCGGCCTCACGCTGCACGATCGACGCGAGGATGACGGTGTTCCAGCGGTTCTGAGGAGCGACGCCCGCCGCATCCAGCGACTGGAACATCCGGTCGACCATGGTCTTGATCGCCTGTTGCGCTGTGGTCCCCGGGGGAAACGTGTACGTCGCCGGGAACAGGAAGCCCTCGAGGGACTTCGCCTGGGCGGGCAGGCCGTACGCCGCCGGGTTCGCCGCAGCGGCCTGAAGGTCGGCGAGCGGGATCTTCGTCGCATCGGCGACCGTCTGAAGGGCGTCCTTCTCGGCCGTGCCCTCCGGGATCACCGCCGTGTTCTGGAGGCGCGAGGCCGGGTCCTCGAGAGCCGCGAGCGCCGCCGCTGCGCTCATCTGCTTGGCCAGCTTGAAGACGCCGGGCTGGAACTCGACCTGCGGCTTCTGGCGCAGCAGGAGCGAGTAGACCGCGTCGTAGGTCTTGACCACGCCGGCTTTGGCCAGGTTCTGCGAGATGGACGAGCCGTCGTCGCCGGACTTGATGGTGAACATCACCTCGCCGGTTCCGGTGCCCTTGTAGTCGTCGTCCGGCGGGAACAGGGCGTTCTGCAGCTTGACGATCTGCGGCTGGAAGATCGCGTACGCGCCCCCGGCCATCCCGCCCAGAAGGCCGAGGACCACGATGGTCACGACGAGTCGCCTCACCCAGCGCCGCTTCTTGGGCGGTTCGTCGTGCGATACGTAGTTCTGCTGCCGCCAGACGAGGCCGGCCACGGTGTGCGCCGGGTCGTCATGCGCCGACCCGTGGTGGGCGGACTCGTCTTCGGTGTCCTCCAGCATTCCGAACAGAGTACGCGCAGGATGATCGTGGTGCGAGGATGCCTGCTCGTCCGCCCCGTGACGGGCCGCCACGCCGACGGGCTCCGGCTCCTCGACCTGGGCCACGGGGCCCGTGATCACGGCGTCGAAGTCGAGGCCGGCCAGCGCCGCCGTTTCGGCGGGTGACTCGTGCCCGGGTCCTGGGGGCGAGGCCGGACCGACCGGTTCGTGGGTCAGGGCCTGCTGCTGCGCCTCGCGCGCTGCTCGCGCCTCCCGTCGGGTCATCGGAGGGCGTTCGACGCCGGGCTCGGCTGCTGCGGGCGACTGCGCCGGCGTCTGCGTCTGTGCCTGCGGCGGCTGGAGCGGCGCCGGAGGCCGGTTCACCGCCGGGAAGGCGGGCGGCTCCGGCCGCTCCTGCGGGTTCTGAGTCAAGCTAGCGTCCAATGCTCGATTCGACGGGGTCACCCGGCGGACGGCCTGTGGACCGCTCCGCATCGAGGGCGTGCTGCAAAATTATCGTGGCCGCGACCTGATCCACCACCGGACGCGCCTTCTTCGTATTCCTGCCCGACGCACGCAGCGCCGAGGCCGCCGACACGGTCGACAAGCGCTCGTCGACCAGACGCACCGGGACGCCGGTCTCGCCGGCCAGCGCCGCGGCGAACCCGATCGCATCCGCCGTGGAGGCGGTGTGCGCGCCCGAGAGCGCCAACGGCAGGCCGACGATAACCTCGAAGGCTCCGAGTTCCCCGACGATCTCGGCGATCCTGCGGCGATCCGCAGCATCCTCGGAGCGTGCGACCGTCTCGACGGGGGTCGCCAGCATCCCATCGAGGTCGGAGCGGCTCACGCCGATCCGCACCTTGCCGACGTCGATGCCGATCCGCACCCCGCTGCGCACGCGGTGCTACCCGATCGCCGAGACCACGGCGGTCAGCGCCGCCGGGATCGCGTCGGTGTCCGTGCCGCCGCCCTGTGCCAGGTCGGCCTTGCCGCCGCCACCGCCGCCCAGGACACCGGCCGCCGTCTTCGCGAGCGCGCCCGCGTTGACGCCTGCGTCGCGAGCCGCCTGATTGGTGCCGACGATCACGACGGGTTTGCCCGCGGCGCGTGCCGCCAGGGCGACCGTCGCCGCGTCCGAGCCCAGCCGCTCCCGGACGGTCGTCACCAGAAGCCGCAGGTCGTCGGCGCTGTTCAGCGTCCCGGCATCCTCTGCCACCACGGTGACCGAACCGCGACGCGTGGCCGATCCGAGCAGCGTAGGCACCTTGTCCAGCACGGCCCGCGCCTCGAAGGCTTGGATGCGCTTCTCCGCGGCCTTGAGATTCGCCATCAGGTCGGCGATCTTCTCGGGCAGCTGCTCGCGCGGTGTCTTGAGGGAGCTGGAGAGCTGCGACACGATCGTGCGCTCCACCGCGAGGTCCTTGAAGGCCTCCAGGCCGACCAGGGACTCGACGCGCCGATTCGTCGAACCGACGGACGACTCGCTGACCAGGTTGATCATCCCGATCTCGGCGCTGGAGGAGACGTGGGTGCCCGCGCACAGCTCGCGCGACCACGGACCGCCGATGTCGACGACCCGGACCACGTCGCCGTACTTCTCGCCGAACAGAGCCATCGCGCCGAGCGCCTTGGCCTCGGCGAGCGGAAGCTCACGAGTGCTGACCTCGAGGTTCTGCCGGATCGCGTTGTTCGAGATCTCCTCGATCTCGGTACGGGTCTCGGCCGAGAGCGCCTGGTTCCACGAGAAGTCGAGGCGCAGGTAGCCGGCCTTATTGAAGGAGCCGGACTGGTGTGCGTTCGGCCCGAGCACCTGCCGGAGGGCCGCGTGGATGATGTGGGTCCCCGAGTGCGCCTGGCTCGCACCGCGGCGGTAGTCGCCGTCCACGATGCTCGTCGCGGGCGCGCCGACCCCGACCTCGCCGCTGCGGACGAGGACCTTGTGGCTGATGAGCCCCTTGACCGGCTTCTGCACGTCGAGCACATCCAGCTCGTAGCCGGGCCCGACGATCGAGCCGGCATCCGCATCCTGGCCGCCGGACTCCGCATAGAGCGCGGTCGCCCCGAGGATGATCTCCGCGACCTGGCCTTCGGCCGCCCGGGCCACCCAGCGGCCGTCCACGATGAGACCCAGGACGCTCGACTCGGTCTGCAGCTCTGTGTAGCCCGTGAACACCGTCTCGCCGAGGGAACGGAAGGCGCTGTAGACGGAGAGGTCGGCCAGCGCCGTCTTCTTCGCCTTGGCATCCGCCTTCGCGCGCGAACGCTGGTCGGCCATGAGCCTGTCGAACGCCGTGCGGTCGACCGTCAGGCCGGCTTCGTCCGCCATTTCGAGCGTGAGGTCGATGGGGAAGCCGTACGTGTCGTGCAGGAGGAACGCGGTGTCGCCCGCGAGCTGCTTGCGACCCTCCTTCTGCGTCGTCGCCACGGCGGTGTCCAGGATGCTCGTGCCCGCCACGAGGGTCCGGAGGAAGGTCTCCTCCTCGGCGTACGCCAGCTGCGAGATTCGGGCGAACTCGGTCGCCACCTCCGGATACGCCGCCTTCATCGCGTCCCGCGAGACGGGGAACAGCTCCGGGAAGGTCGCCGACTCCACGCCGAGCAGACGCATCGCGCGAACCGTGCGGCGGAGCAGACGGCGCAGCACGTACCCGCGGCCCTCGTTCGACGGCGTGACGCCATCGGCCATCAGCATCAGCGCGCTGCGGACATGGTCGGCCACGACGCGCAGCCGCACGTCGTCCTCGTGCGCCTCGTTGCCGTACGGCTTCTCGGCGAGCTCGGCGGCGCGGTCGAGCACGGGCCGGACCTGGTCGATCTCGTACATGTTGTCGACGCCCTGCTTGATGAACGCGACGCGCTCGAGGCCCATGCCGGTGTCGATGTTCTTCTTCGGCAGGTCGCCGAGGATGTCGAACTCCTTGCCGTCGCCCTCCCCGCGCAGGTACTGCATGAAGACGAGGTTCCAGATCTCGACGTACCGGTCGTCGTCCGTCGCCGGTCCGCCGTCCGCTCCGTATGCAGGCCCACGATCGAAGAAGATCTCGGAGCAGGGACCCGCCGGCCCCGGCTGGCCCGTCGACCAGTAGTTGGTGTCCTTGCCGAGGCCCTGGATGCGCTCCGGCGGGAGGCCGGCGACGCGGCCCCAGATCTCGCGGGCCTCCTCGTCCTCCTCGTACACCGTCACCCAGAGATCGTCGGGCGAGAACCCGAGGCCGCCCTCGCCCTCGGACGTGGTGAGCAGGTCCCAGGCGAACGTGATCGCCTGCTCCTTGAAGTAGTCGCCGAACGAGAAGTTCCCGCACATCTGGAAGAACGTGCCATGCCGGGGCGTCTTGCCGACTTCGTCGATGTCGAGGGTCCGGATGCACTTCTGCACACTCGTCGCGCGCGGGAAGGGCGCGGGCACCACACCGGTCAGGTAGGGCACGAACGGCACCATCCCGGCCACCGTGAACATCAACGAGGGGTCGTCGCTGATGAGGGAGGCGGAGGGCACGACGGTGTGGCCGCGCTGCGCGAAGAAGTCGAGCCAGCGGCGGTGGATTTCAGCAGTCTGCATGGGTTCCGGTCGATCGAAAGTCTGTGGGGTGAGAAGGGACGCAGGCGGCGTCAGTCGCCCTGGATGGCCGAGCGGATCTCGGCCTCGCGCTGACGGTAGCCGTCGGACACGGCCTCACCGAAGTCGCGCGCTTTCCGGTCGATGCTGTTGAAGAATTCGCGACCTTTGGCGGTCTCGTTGACCTGGTGGGCGACGGCGAAGCCGATGGCGACGCCTGTGAGCAGCCACAGGAAACTCTTCATGCTGGTCCTCCCTCTCTGGACGGCGCTGCGCACGGGCGTCGGAACACCCGGGCGATCTCGCACCGAACAAGTCTAGTGCGAGCGCTCGCGAGTCTTCCGGGAGGAGGACCGGCCGCCTGAGGACCGGCCCGAGGCGAAGCCGCCGGCCGTCCGGAACGCGGCTCGCGCTGCGGCGCTGAAGCCGGCCAGCTTGATCAGCGGACCGCCGATGGTCGCCGCGAACAGGGCCACGAGCGCCGAGACGTTGCCCGTCACATCCGCGACGTTCCTGGTGATGACATCCACCCGTGCCAGCTGCTTGTTGGTCTCCTGCAGCGTGGTCGCCGTCTCGTCGAGGATCGGCGTGATGCCGTCGCTCGCCTCCTTGATCGCTGCGCGCGTCTGGTCGAGCACACGCCCCAGCTTGATCAGCGGGATGGCGATGAAGCCGACGAGGACCGCGAACACGACGGCCGCGATCAACCCCGCGATGTCTCCTCCGGACACGTCGTCCCCTTCCATTCCGTCACCGGCATACGGGTCCAGCGTAGCCGCAAGCGGCGCTCCCGGGAACGGCGAACGGGGCCGCGGCGTGATGCCGCGACCCCGTCCGGGTCGTACCTGCTGAACTCAGCGGGCCGCGTAGTACTCGACGACCAGCTGGACCTCGCAGGTCACGGGGACCTCGGCGCGCTTCGGGCGGCGCACCAGGCGGGCCTGCAGCTTGTCGATCTCGACATCCAGGTAGCCCGGGGTCTTCGGCAGCACGTCGAGGTGTCCGCCGGCGGCCGCGACCTGGAAGGGCTCGGTGCCCTCGGAGCGGGCCTTGACGTGGATGAGCTGACCCGGCTTCACGCGGAAGGACGGGCGGTCGACGAGGTTGCCGTCGACGAGGATGTGGCGGTGCACGACGAACTGGCGAGCCTGCGTGATGGTGCGGGCGAAGCCGGCGCGGAGCACGAGCGCGTCCAGACGCATCTCGAGGAGCTCGACCAGGTTCTCACCGGTCAGGCCCTGGGTGCGACGGGCCTCCTCGAAGGCGATGCGGAGCTGCTTCTCGCGGATGCCGTACTGGGCGCGCAGACGCTGCTTCTCGCGCAGACGCACCGCGTAGTCCGAGTCGGCCTTGCGCTTGGTGCGGCCGTGCTCACCCGGAGCGTAGGGGCGCTTCTCCATGTAGCG
>JBQCCO010000116.1:0-32499 GCA_051962155.1 Leifsonia sp.
TCGAACGACACGTCCAACGGCAGCTCGATGGTCGTCCCTGCGGGAACCAGGATCTCCGCCCCGACGAGCGGCGAGAACACGGTCGCAGTCGTACCGCTGCCGGCCAGCGACCCGACGAACGTCTTCACGGTCGCCGCGCCGATGCTGCCCGGGACGGGCGTGTGGTGCTCGAAGAACGGCGCCACCTCCCGGGCGGCTGACGGCAGCGCGACCCAGAGCTGGACGCCGTGCAACCGTGTGGTCTCCGCCGTCGAGACCTCCGAGTGGCTGATCCCGCGCCCGGCGGTCATCAGGTTGAGCTCGCCCGGCCGGACCAGCGCGTGACTCCCGACGCTGTCGCGATGGTCGATCTCGCCCTCGAAGAGCCAGCTGACCGTCTGCAGTCCGGTGTGCGGATGCGGCGGGACGCGCATCCCTCCGGTCACCGAAACGTCGTCCGGGCCGTAATGGTCGATGAAGCACCAGCCGCCGATGAGCGACCGGCGGCGCTGTGGGAGCGTGCGGCGGACGGACATCGCGCGGGGTCCGCCGAGGGGGACATCCCTCGGTTCGAGGATCTCCACACGCGTGTCCGTGAGCACGGCGGACGACGCCAGCAGCTCGGCGGGATCGCGCTCCAGGTTGCTCATACCGGCATCCTAGGCGTGGGCCGGCCGGCTCGGAGCGGTGCTTCCTAGAATGGTCCCGTGCCCCGCACCGTGACTCGACTCCTGCCCGCCGTCGCCGCCCTCGCCGTCGTCTTCGCGGTCGCCGGATGCACCGCTGCGCCGGGCAAGCCGGTCACGGACTACGCCGGCGAGCCGAAGGGTGTCCGGCCACCGGCGAGCAGTGCGGGAGGCGCATCCTGGGCCGCCTGGTTGAAGGACGGCGCGCAGGTCGCCATCGTCCTCTACGGCAGCTCCTCCTGCCCGCCGAAGGTCGCGAGCATCGCCGCGACCGGGGACGACAGGATCACCGCGACGCCCGCCCCGGCGCCGGGCGGCATCTGCACCCGCGACTACGTGCCGCACACCACGGTGTTCACGACGCCCGACCGGATCACGAAGACCGCACAGGTTTCGGTCGTCCTGCCGGACGCCACGCTCACGCTGCCCGCGCGCCAGGGCTGAGCCGGCCCTCAGGGCCGAGCCCGCTCTCGGCGTCGGCCCAACGACACGTCACGCCTACGGCGAACAGGCCCACACGAGCCGGAGCCGGTGGTTACTCTCGATGTATCGACGCCGAACCTGCAACGGTGTCGAACGAGGAGTTGACATGTTCGAGAGATTCACCGACCGAGCCCGCCGGGTCGTCGTCTTGGCCCAGGAAGAGGCCAAGATGCTCAACCACAACTACATCGGGACGGAGCACATCCTGCTCGGCCTGATCCACGAGGGCGAGGGCGTCGCCGCGAAGGCGCTCGAGTCGCTCGGCATCTCGCTGGACGCCGTCCGCGAGCAGGTCCAGGACATCATCGGCCAGGGCCAGCAGCAGCCGACCGGGCACATCCCGTTCACTCCGCGTGCCAAGAAGGTGCTGGAGCTGAGCCTGCGTGAGGCCCTCCAGCTCGGCCACAACTACATCGGCACCGAGCACATCCTGCTCGGCCTCATCCGCGAGGGCGAGGGCGTCGCAGCCCAGGTGCTCGTGAAGCTGGGCGCCGACCTCAACCGCGTGCGCCAGCAGGTCATCCAGCTCCTCTCCGGCTACCAGGGCAAGGAGCAGGTCCAGGTCGGAGGCAACGATCAGACCACCGCGCAGGCCGGTAGCCAGATCCTCGACCAGTTCGGCCGAAACCTGACGCAGGCCGCGCGCGACAACAAGCTCGACCCGGTGATCGGACGCGAGAAGGAGATCGAGCGCGTCATGCAGATCCTGTCGCGCCGCTCCAAGAACAACCCCGTGCTGATCGGCGAGCCGGGCGTCGGGAAGACGGCCGTCGTCGAGGGGCTCGCCCAGGCGATCGTCCGGGGCGACGTCCCGGAGACGTTGAAGGACAAGCAGCTCTACACGCTCGACCTCGGCTCCCTCATCGCCGGATCCCGGTACCGCGGCGACTTCGAGGAGCGCTTGAAGAAGGTCACCAAGGAGATCCGCACCCGCGGCGACATCATCACCTTCATCGACGAGATCCACACGCTCGTCGGCGCAGGTGCCGCCGAGGGCGCGATCGACGCGGCCAGCATCCTCAAGCCGCTCCTGGCCCGTGGTGAGCTGCAGACAATCGGCGCGACGACGCTCGACTTGTACCGCAAGCACTTCGAGAAGGATGCGGCGCTCGAGCGCCGGTTCCAGCCCATCCAGGTGGCGGAGCCGTCCCTTCCCCACGCGATCAACATCCTGAAGGGGCTGCGCGACCGCTACGAGGCGCACCACAAGGTGTCCATCACCGACGGCGCCATCGTGGCCGCGGCGAACCTCGCGGACCGCTACATCCAGGACCGGTTCCTGCCGGACAAGGCCATCGACCTGATCGACGAGGCCGGCGCCCGCCTGCGTCTGTCGATCCTCTCGGCTCCGCCGGAGCTGCGGGAGTTCGACGACAAGATCGCCGCCGTCCGGTCGCAGAAGGAAGCCGCGATCGAGGACCAGGACTTCGAGAAGGCCGCCAGCCTGCGCGACGAGGAGAAGAACCTTCTCGGCGAGCGGCTGCGCCTCGAGAAGCAGTGGCGTTCGGGCGAGGTCAAGACCACGGCAGAGGTCGACGAGGGCCTGATCGCCGAGGTGCTCGCGCAGGCGACCGGCATCCCGGTGTTCAAGCTCACCGAGGAGGAGTCGGCACGGCTCGTCTACATGGAGAAGGCCCTGCACCAGCGCGTCATCGGTCAGGAGGAGGCCATCTCGGCGCTCTCCAAGACGATCCGGCGCACCCGCGCCGGCCTGAAGGACCCGAAGCGTCCCTCCGGCTCGTTCATCTTCGCCGGCCCGACCGGTGTCGGTAAGACGGAGCTGGCCAAGGCGCTCGCGGAGTTCCTGTTCGACGACGAGTCGGCAATGATCTCGCTCGACATGTCGGAGTACGGCGAGAAGCACACCGTCTCGCGGCTGTTCGGTGCCCCTCCCGGCTTCGTCGGCTTCGAGGAGGGCGGCCAGCTCACCGAGAAGGTCCGCCGCAAGCCGTTCAGTGTCGTGCTGTTCGACGAGATCGAGAAGGCGCACCCGGACATCTTCAACTCGCTGCTCCAGATCCTGGAGGAGGGACGTCTGACGGACGGCCAGGGACGCGTCGTCGACTTCAAGAACACGGTGATCATCATGACCACCAACCTCGGCACGAAGGACATCTCCGGCGGCCCCGTCGGGTTCCAGATCGAGGGCGACACGCAGACCGGCTACGACCGGATGCGCGGCAAGGTCTACGAGGAGCTGAAGAAGAACTTCAAGCCCGAGTTCCTGAACCGCGTCGACGAGATCATCGTGTTTCCGCAGCTGGACAAGAAGGAGCTGCTGCAGATCGTCGACCTGTTCATCAAGCGCCTCTCGACCCGCCTGCTCGACCGCGACATGACCATCGAGCTGACCGTCCCGGCAAAGGAGCGGCTGATCGATGTCGGGTTCGACCCGACACTCGGCGCCCGTCCGCTGCGCCGCGCGGTCCAGCACGAGATCGAGGACCGGCTGAGCGAGAAGATCCTGCACGGCGAGCTGAACTCCGGCGACCACGTGCACGTGGACTTCGCGGATGGCGAGTTCGTCTTCACGACGACCGCCCGCCAGGAGACCATCGGCGCCGGGATCAACTCGACGGCCGCGATCGGCACCGGTCCGGCGTCTCCGGATCTCGCTGCCAACAGCTGACGTACCGTTCGATCGGGCCGGTCTCTTCGGAGGCCGGCCTTTCGGCGTTCGCGGGGTCGGCATCCGGACGCGGCCCGCTGCCTGTCCCGGGCCCTGGGCCGCGCCGGGGGAGGGCCGGCGATCGGTAGGGTGGAACGGTGAGCGACAGCGGACCAGGGTTCAGCATCCGGCGGGCGCGGACGGATGACGTCCAAGGCATCCAGGAACTCGTCGGGCCGCTCGTGCAGCGACGCATCCTCCTCGGCAAGGAGACGGTGACCTTCTACGAGGCGGTGCAGGAGTTCCGGGTGGCGGAGGACGCCGAGGGGCGCCTCATCGGCTGCGGCGCGCTGCACGTGATGTGGAAGGACCTGGGCGAGGTGCGCACTCTCGCCGTCTCCGAGGACTGGCTCGGGCGAGGCGTCGGCCACGCCCTCCTGGCCCGGCTGGAGGAGGATGCGCGCGAGCTCGGCCTCGACCGGCTGTTCTGCCTGACCTTCGAGGTGGGCTTCTTCGCGCGGAACGGGTTCGAGGACATGGGGGCGGAAGCCGTCGATCCTCAGCTCTACGCGGAGTTGGTGCGCTCGAACGACGAAGGTGTGGCGGAGTTCCTGGACCTTGCGCGCGTGAAACCCAACACCCTCGGGAACACACGGATGCTGAAGCACCTGGCGAGCACTCGCTGAAGGCCGGGCGCGCCTGACGGGCGCATCGCCGGGCCGTCGTTATAGTGCGGGCATGTCGACGATCAAGCGCCCGGTCGGCCCGCAGCCGAGCAGCGTCTACTGGCGTCGCCGGCTCATCGTCCTTCTCGGTGTGATCGCCGTGGTGGTCGTCATCGTCCTCATCGTCGTCCGACCCGGTTCCTCGAGCGGCGAGCCCGCAGATCATCGTTCCGGTGCGGGCAGTACGAGCACTCCCACGGCGGCGGCGACGACCGCTCCGCACGCCGCGGCGACGAGCATCCCGACCACGAGCGCCTCTGCCGACGGCCAGCCGTGCAAGCCCGCCGACGTCACGGTGGAGGCGGTGACCGACAAGGACGTCTACGCGGCAGGTGAGCTGCCGCAGTTGTCGGTGGCGCTGACCAACACGGGTTCGAAAGCCTGCACCATCGACGCCGGGACGGCGCAGCAGGTGTTCACCATCACGAGCGGTGCGGAGGTCTACTGGAAGTCGACGGACTGCCAGACCGGAAAGGTGGATGCGGTGGTGCTGCTCCAGCCCGCCAAGACCATCTCGTCGAAGGTGCCGATCACCTGGGACCGGACACGCTCAGACCCGTCCACGTGCCAGGCGAAGCGTGAGCAGGTCCCGGCGGCGGGCGCCTCGTATCACCTCGAGACGACCGTCTCGGGGATCAAGAGCGCGCAGACGAAGCAGTTCATTCTGAAGTGACGCCGCGGACGTAGGCGCCTTCGATCTCACGCACCTCGACCCCTGAGCCGTGCCGGGTCGCAGGATTGCGGCGCGCGATGGCGACGGCAGCATCCAGGTCGGGTGCTTCGATGATGCCGATGCCGCCGACCAGTTCTTTGCTCTCGGTGTACGGGCCGTCCGTGATTCCGCTCCCGCGGATCGAACGGGCGGACGCCGCTGAGGTGAGGGCGTAGGCGGCGGTGAGGGCGCCGGAGCGGATCAGGTCTGCCGAGTGCTCGTCGTGTTCGGCGAGTTCCGCGGCGTCGTGGTCGGCGGTGGTGTCGTAGTAGATGAAGATGGCGTACTGCGGCATGGTCGTTCCTTCCGGTCGATGGATGTTCTCACCAGGAACGTCGGACGGGCAGGGCGGAATTCGACGAACTGCTCAGAAGGCTGCGTCGAGTTCGCGCTCACGGTCCGTCGATGCGGCGGTGAACGCCAGACGGAGGGCTTCGCGGATGGATGCGCTGCGGTCGTCGACGCGTGTGGCGAAGCCGAGACGCGCGGCTTCCGCCGTGCGCTGCTTTCCGCTGACGACGGGACGGATCTCGCCGGCGAGGCTGATCTCTCCGAAGGCCGCGAGGGTGTGCGGGATGGCACGGTCGCTCGCCGCCGAGGCGATCGCGAGCGCGATGGCGAGGTCGGCACCGGGCTCGGACAGCCGGACTCCTCCGACCGTCGACACGTAGACGTCCTTGTCGCCGAGCCGGATGCCGGCGCGCCGTTCGAGGACGGCCAGCAGCATCGCGACGCGGGACGCATCCACACCGTTCGTGACCCGGCGCGGGTTGGGCGCCGTCGTCGCCACGACGAGCGCCTGCACCTCGACGGGCAACGGCCGCCGGCCTTCCATCGCGACCGTCACGCAGGTCCCGGAGACGGGTGTGGTGTTGCGGCTGAGGAAGAGGCCGCTCGGATCCGGAACCTCGGCGATGCCCTCGCCGGTCATCTCGAAGCAGCCGACCTCGTCGGTGGGGCCGAAGCGGTTCTTCAGTGCTCGGATGAACCGCAGAGCGGTCTGCCGGTCGCCCTCGAACTGGCACACCACATCGACGAGGTGCTCCAGCAGGCGGGGACCGGCGATCGAGCCGTCCTTCGTGACGTGGCCGACGATCACCACCGGCAGGTCCCGTTCTTTCGCGATGCGGATGAGTGCGCTCGCCACCTCGCGCACCTGGCTGGGGCCGCCCGCTATGCCGTCCGTGGATCCGTTCGATACGGTCTGGACCGAGTCCACGATGACAAGAGCCGGGTCGACCGCGTCGATCTGCGCGATGATCGTCGCCAGGTCGGTCTCGGAGGCCAGGAACAGCTCGTCGTGGACGGCGTCGGTGCGCTCGGCGCGCATCCTCACCTGGCTCACCGACTCCTCGGCGCTCACGTACAGCACCCGCCTGTTCGCCTGGGCCGCTCGCGAGGCGACCTCGAGCAGCAGCGTCGACTTGCCGACCCCCGGCTCACCGCTGAGCAGGATCGCCGCGCCTGGAACGATCCCGCCGCCGAGCACGCGGTCGAACTCCCCGATGCCGCTCGGCCGGCGGTGAGCGTTGTCGGCCCGGATGTCGGTGATCGAGCGTGCTTCCCGGCCTGCCGCGATCGTCACCGGTTTGATCGCCCGGAGCACGCCGGTCGGCTGCGCGGTCTCGGCGACCGTTCCCCAGGCCTCGCAGTCCGGACAACGGCCGACCCACTTGGCCGTGGACCAGCCGCATTCGGAGCAGCGGTAGTTGATGGACGCCTTCGGCACGGCACCTCCTCGATCGGGCTCAACACTACGGGGGGCCACTGTCATCGCCGGGAGGATTGCGGCGGCCTGTGGACATCTCCGGCGATCGCCACACTGTGAGCACTTCTTCCGGTCACGCGTGGGCGGCCGGCCCCGCCGTGCGCGATCCCGTGGACAGCTCCCCAATGTCGGTGCCCGAGTGCACAATGGGCCGCATGGCTGCTCGCACCTTCACCCTCCGCTCCGGCCGCGTCGTCGGCCTCACCGGTTTCGGCGACGCCGATGCCGAGCGACTCGTGATCTTCTGCCACCCGGCTCCCGGCGCCTCCGGCTTCGACCCCGATCCGGACGCCTCGACCACGAGCCGGGCGCACGTGGTCTCGCTCGACCGGCCGGGTTACGGATCCAGCGATCCCTGGCCGCACGGCACCTGGCCCAGCATCACGCAGGCGGCGGACGACATCGCGGAGTACGTGCGATCCGTCGTCCTCGCCGAGTCGGTGATCGGCGTCAGCCGTCCGCGCACGGTCGGCATCGTCGGGTGGTCCGCCGGAGGTCGCGTGGCCCTCACATTCGCTGCGCGCCATCCGCAGCTCGTCGACCGGGTCGCCATCGTCGGAACGCCCGCTCCGAACGAAGCCGTACCGTGGATCGACCCGCAGTTGCAGGCGATCTCGGACCAGCTGGGCACACTCGACCCCGACGACGCGATCGACCGCCTCAGCGAGATGCTGCAGGGCCAGGCGGATGCGGTCAGGGCCGCCACCCAGCCCGACGAGGTTCCCATCGACTTCATCGGAATCGGCGCGGTGGATGAGCAGGCGCTGGCGCGTCGCGGCGTCCGCGACCGCCTCGGTCGCATGCTGATGGACGCTTTCCGCCAGGGTGCCCGTGGTGTGGCCGCCGACATCCTGAGCTACACGGCACGTCCCTGGGGCTTCGACCCGGCGGAGGTGAGGGCCAAGACGCTCATCGTCTCCGGCCAGGCGGATGCGCTCGCCGGTGTGGCGCACGGCGCGTGGTATCAGCGCGCCCTGCCGGATGCGGAGCTCGAAGTGGTGCCCGGCGTGGGCCACCTCGCGATCGTGCCGGCCTGGGACCGGCTCCTCACCCACCTCGCGCCGGCGGAGATCACGCGCTGACGGTCCGGCGGTCCACGGGGGCGGTGGGTGCGTGGCCGTCCCGTGGATACAGCTCCCGTGCCCGCGCGGTCACCGCAGGGAGGAATGCCGACGCCCACACCCGATAGCCGTGGTCGTTCGGGTGGAAGAGGTCCTCGGCGAACTGCGTGAGCGCGCCGCGCAGTCCCTGCCGCCGCATGGTCGCGTGGAGGGGCACGACCTCGAGTCCGCGGGCGGCGGCTTCCTCACGGAGGATGCGGTTGCCCTCCGCGACGAGCCGCTCGTTCCGCGGCAGGTAGAAGTAGGGCAGGTCGGCGACGATGGCGTGTTCGGGGACCGCGCCGAAGACCGCCCGCAGCCCTTCCCGGAAGAGCGCCGGATCGAAAGCCGCGATGTCGTTCGCGCCGATGGACACGGTGACGATGTCCGGTTCCAGTGCCGCTATTCGTGGCAGCTGGTCGGCGACCGCGAGCGCCACCGTCGCACCGGAGACCGACAGATTGACGACGCGCACAGACCGCCCCGTCACCGCACGCAGGTGGTCGGCGATCACACCGACGTAGCTGTTCTTCGGGGCGGATGCTCCGATCCCTTGCGCCGCACTGTCACCGATCGCCACGTACAGCAGCTCGCCTGGGTCCTTGGCCGCATCCCGCCACCACTTCGAATGGACGGGCAACAGCTCGTTGAGCCGCACGCGTCCTTCGGCGACCGCTGCCTGCTTGGCGCGCACGCGCTGCCAACCCAGGAGGGCGACCGCCGCCCCGATGACGAGGCCGGCCGCGGCGGAGAGGATGCGGCGGAGAGCTCTCATGCACGGCAGAGTACCCCGGGTGTGGGCTGGTACGGCAGAGCGCTCTGAGCCAGCACGCCGGCCTCGGCCGACGGCGTCCGCCGATTGGAGACGTCCGTCCGAATCGCGTACGATGGTCCGCGGTACCGTGTCCGAGCGGCCGAAGGTGCAACTCTCGAAAAGTTGTGTGGGTGAAAGCCCACCGTGGGTTCAAATCCCACCGGTACCGCCACGTGCAAGGCCCCAACTCCCGCATGAACACACGGGAGTTGGGGCCTTTAGTATGCGGCTCAGACCGCATTGCCCCCGATTAGCCCCCTCTTTGCGAGAGCGCGGCCATCGCCACGGACCTGGGTATGGCGCCCATGGGGTGTGCACCACACGGTTGAAGTGAACGTAGAAAACCCCAAGCTCACTCGGGATTTGCTGTCGCGGTGTCGACTACGTATCGAGTTGTTCCTTGGCGAAAAGATCGCCGATGAGGTCCCCGAGCTGCTCCCAGTGAGCGGCGGATAGGGTGGCGGCAGCGTCGGCGTCGCCAGAGGCGAGTATCCGGACGAGTTCGGCGTGGTGGTTGATGGTGTTCCCGCCGCCGTAGAGCGTGGAGAACTTTCGGTAGAGAATCCTGTGGATTTGCGGATGCAGTTGATCGACGATGCGTACGAGCAGCGGGTTGTCGGCAGCCGCTAAGGGAACATTGTGGAATCGGTCGTCCGCATCAAGAGCAGCACGGGCATCGTTGCGCTTGACCGCGGCCGCGAATTCCTTGTTGATGCTCTTCATGTTGTCCAGGTCGCTCTTGTCCAGGCGAGGGACTGCGGTCCGGATGGCCAGTTGATCCAGGGCCTTGAGAACGGACAAGGTCCGGGCTGTTTGAAGTGGATTCAATGTGGTGATCCTGGTGTAGACCCCTGGTTTGGCTTCGACCAGTCCCGTATCAGCGAGTCGGTTGAGAGCCTCACGGACCGGGGTTCGGCTCAGTCCCAGATGCAGGGCCAGCTCTGTGTCCTTGACGCGATCGCCCGGGACGAGCTCACCGGTCACGATGGCGTCACGGATGCGGTCGTAGGCTTCGTCGCTCATGAGGCGCCGGTTCACGGGATCGCTGAGGCTCATGTCGACACTGTACATTGTATTTTGCATAACGCGGCCCTCCGAGGCTGTCATGCGACAGAGGTTTCCAGAGTGGGCAGAGCCGAGTCCCGAATGCCGGCGCGGACGAGCACTGCCCGCGCCAGCACCAGCACAGGGTCGATGAGAGGAACCGCGAGCGAGTCTGCGTGGAGGGCCAGGGGAATCTCTGTACAGCCGGCGACGATGGCTTGCGCGCCGGACTCAACGAGACGGTCGGCCGCGTCGGCAAACAGTTCCTCTATCTGAGGGCCCGATCGACCTGCCTTCACCGCACGGATCGCCCTCATGACGGTTTCCTGATCCCCGGTATCAGGCAGCAGGACTTCGATCCCGCGCTTGACCATCCACTCCTGATAGAGCCGAGCGCGGCACGTCCCCGTCGTGGCCAGTAGTCCGACGCGGGTGACGGGATCGGTGGCTTCGGCCAATTCGCGGGCGACCGCGCCGATCATATGGATGATCGGGAGGGGTGCCGCGCCCTCCAGCGTGGGGATGAAGGCGTGCGCGGTGTTGCATGGAATGGCGATCATCGTGGCTCCCGCATCGGCGAGGATGTTGATCCCGCGTACCATCCACGGGGTGGGGTCCTCGCCACCCTCGAGCAACGCTTCCGTCCGGTCCGGAATGGCTGGGTCTGCCCAGATCACCACCCGGGGATGGTCCTGGTCCCTCAATACGTGCGTGCTCGCTACCAGCTTGGCGTAGAAGTCTGCAGTGGCCGCCGGACCCATTCCGCCCAGAATGCCGATGACTTCGCTCTCTTTCACGAGCCCACGGCTTCCTTGGCCGTGTCGAGGCGGGTCGCGGTGCCGGCTCCGAGGGTGTCGGCGGGGCTGGTGTTCGCCTCTTTGCGGTCACCTTTTCGTTCGGAGCGGTCGATCACCGAGGCGGCCAGCGAGTTTCCGACGACATTGACGGCGGTGCGGGCCATGTCGACGATGAAGTCGACGCCGAGCAGGAGTGCCACTCCCTGAGGGGGTAGGCCGAGCGTGCTGCCCGCGGCGATCAGGACCACCACCGAGGCGGAGGCCACACCGGCCATGCCCTTGGACAGGATCACCAGAACTCCGACCATGAGCAGTAACGTCAGGAAATCGGTGTGCGTCCCATAGGCGTTGGCGATGAAGACCAGGGCGACGGCTTGGTAGAGAACGGAGCCATCGGTGTTGAAGGAATAGCCGAGCGGGACCACAAGGGACGTTGTCGAGCGGTTCAGGCCCAGCTTTTCCAGCTTCTGCAAGAGCGGCGCCAGTACTGCTTCGGAGCTCCGGGTCACAAATGCGAGGCCGGCCAGACCGCCGATGGACTTGATCAGTTCGCAGTAGCGAATACGGAAAATCACGGCGATCAGCGGGAAGATGACGACGAGGACGATGGCGAGACCGGTGTAGACGATGGCGATGAACCCGAAAAGGCTCGTCAGGTTGCCGACGCCATAGTGCGCGACGTCGTAGCTGATGAATCCCAGTATTCCGACCGGTGCGAGTCGGATCACGTATCCGATCACCTTGAACATGACCTGCGCCACACCGTCGAGAACCCGTTCCACAGGCTCAGCCTTGGACCCCAAAGCCGCCATGCCGATCCCGACGAAGACCGCGAAGACGATCGTTGCCAGCAGGTTCCCTTCGGAGAACGCCGCAAAGATGTTCTTCGGCACCGCGTGCAGGATGAGTTCGCGGAAGTCGATGCCCTGGTTCAGCTTCTGCAGAGCGCCGCTGCTGGCCCCTGCCACAGGAGCGCCTGCACCGATGTTGGCCAGTTTCGCCAGTGAGACGGCCATGATCATGATGACGGTGGTCACGATTTCGAAGTACAGGATCGCCTTGGCAGCGATGCGGCCGACCTTCTTCACGGACTCCATCCGCGAGATTCCCAGCACGATGAGCGGGAAGACCAGCGGGATGACCACCATCTGCACAAGGTTCAGGAAGATGTCGCCGAGAATCTGCATCCCTTCGCCGATGCCGGGGGACGCCGTTCCGATGACAGCCCCTATTCCGACAGCCAGCAAGGACCAGACGCCCAGCGGCAGACGCCACCATCGGCGCTTTCTAGCTTGAAGACCGCCCTCGATGGATTCCGATGCGGATACCGCGATCATTTTGCCTCCAGTATATTGCGTCTTGCGTGCGATGACCAATAATGAGTCCGGGCGCGGGCCACTGTCAAGCCCTTGGCGAGATTGCATCACGCCGCCCGTCCCGGGCCAGGCGCTCACGGGCGCCGATGCCCTCGACGCGCACACACGCGGATGGTGGCGTTCGGTGGCGAGGAGGGAGGCACTGTCGAGTGGGGATGCCGGCCTATCTCATCGCGTTCGCGGACAGTCCGCTGTCAGCCGACCAGACACCTTCGCGACCGCCGTCGTGTGCGAGCGCCCGCGATCCCCGCGTTCTTCAACCTCGTCGTAGTCGCTGTGTCGCCTTTCGCGGTGCCGCCGTACCTGCCATCCGGGTGCTCTCGCGCGCGATGAGCCCGTGGGGTGCGATGAATTCCTGCGCCGCCAGCGCCGGGTCGTCGATTCGGGCGGCCAGGCGACCGACCGCGATGCGCGCGATGTAGGGAATGTCGAGGGAGACGGTGCTGAGGGAGGGGCGGGAGAAACGGCCTTCCTCGATATCGTCGATGCCGATCACGGCGATGTCGTCGGGCACCCGCAGGCCGGCGTCGAACACCGCCCGGATGACACCCATCGCCAAGAGGTCGGAGTAGCAGAAGATCGCGTCCGGGCGGAGGCCCTGCTCTATGAGTGCCGACGCGGCGGCGTAGCCGTCCGCGCGACCGTAGTGCGGGGCCGTCCTCTGGAGAGCCTTGACCGGTTGGAGCCCGCGCTCCTGGAGCGCGAGCTGGAAGCCTTCGGTGCGCTGGAGCGGCGTGGCGTACTCCTCTTTCGGCTGGGCGCCGATCGCCGCGATGCGGGTGCGCCCGATGTCGAGGAGGTGCGTGGTGGCGTCGTGCGCGGCCCGGACGTTGTCGATCGCGACGTGGTCGAACCGTCCGTCGAAGGCGTGCTCGCCGAGGAGGATGATCGGCTGGGCCTCCGATGCCTCTATGTCGTCGAGTTCTTCCCGGGTCGCGAGCGGTGCGAACAGCATCCCGTCGAACAGGTTGCGGCGACCGCCGCCGCGCAGGAGCTGACGCTCGCGCTCGTGGTCCTGTCCGGTCTGGTCGATCATCACCTGGAAACCGAGCGCGTCGGCCTCGTCGATCACTGCACGCGCGAGCTCACTGAAGAACGGCACGTCGATCTCAGGGACCACAAGGGAGAGCAGGCCGGTCTTCCCCGTGCGGAGGGTGCGGGCGACGGGGTTCGGGACGTAGCCGAGATCATCGATCGCGCGCATCACACGGCTGCGCATCTTCTCGCTCACGTGTTCGTATCCGCTGACCACGTTGGACACCGTGCGCACGGACACCTGCGCTCTATCGGCGACATCGCGCAACGTAGCGGGCATGACTCTCCTCTCGCAGTGACCACAGCTTACCGTTTGCAACGATTGCAAATGTGGGTTACAGTTTGCATACGTTGGCAAACGCTCGAGTCGAGCGGAGCCCCCGGCCGACGTATCGTCGAATCCTGCACGAAGGAGTGTCATGAAGCTCACACCACGCAACGCCCGCGGCGCTGCTGTCCGCGTCGCGGCGGTCGCGACCGCGGCGCTCGTCGCCATCGGCCTGAGCGGCTGCGGACCGGAGATCGGCTCCGGCGGCGCCTCCACGTCCGACACCTCGGTCCTCAAGGCCCCCACCGCGAGTTCGCCGAAGGGCACGATCACCATCTGGGACCGCTCCGGCGACCTGTTCAAGGTGTTCGACGCGGCGATCAAGGAATTCAACAAGGCCTACCCCGGCATCACCGTCAAACACGAGGCCGTCGATATCGACAGCAAACTTCAGAACACGCTCATCACCGGTACCGATGTGCCGGACGGGGTGTTCCTCGACGACGCCAAGGTCGGCAGCTACGTCGACTACCTCTGGAACCTGAAGGACGTGCTGGCCCCATACACCAAGGACATCGCCAAGCAGAAGGTCGACGTCAACACGGTCAAGGGCGGCATCTACGGCGTCCCGTTCGACCTCGACCCCGGCCTCCTCTTCTACAACGCCAAAGCCCTGAGCGCCGCCGGCATCGACCCGAGCGGTATCCGCACCTACGACGACCTCATCACAGCGGCGAAGAAGTACCAGGCGTACAAGCCAGGGGCCAAGCCGATCCACCTGGAGCAGAGCACGTTCCTCGGCCAGTTGCAGCTCGAGATGTACGCGAGCCAGCTCGGCACCAGCCTCGCCGGCCCCGATGGCAAGCTCCGCCTCGACTCCCCGCAGTACACGAAGATCCTGACGTGGCTCGACTCGGTGCAGAAGCAGGGCCTCGGCACGCGAGCCGAGTACCTCAGCCCCAGCGACATCGGAGCCCTCGACTCCAGCAGCGAGGTCTTCTACCCGTGGGCGCAGTGGTTCGACTTCGCGCCTCAGCAGCAGTTGAAGACGACGGTCGGCGACTGGCGCGCCATGTCGCTGCCGGCCTGGTCGGACGGCGGCGCCCGCAGCGGCGCGATGGGCGGCTCGTCGTTCGTCCTGCCCAAGGACGGCAAGAACTCGCAGCTCGCCTGGCTCTTCTACAAGTTCCTGATGTTCGACAAGGCCGGCTACACAGCGGTCTACGGCTCGAACAGCGTCTACCCAGGAGGCCTCAACACCTCGGTCCCCGCCTACCAGCCCGCGGCGAACCCGGCGAAGCCGCTGTTCAAGCCGATCCCGGCGATGGGCGGCCAGGACCTCTGGAGCACGGCGATCAAGGCGGGCAAGGAGATCCCCGGCGGTGCGCCCATCCCGTCCTGGTGGTCGGGGGCCGTGGACTACCTCGGCAACGACCTCCAGAAGATGCTCGATGGCACGATGACGCCCAAGCAGGTGCTCGACCAGTCGTCGGCGGACATCCAGACCAACCTGATCGACCGCAAGTAGCGGCCGGGCCGACCCGCTCCGCCGAACGCACCACGAGGACATGACGTGACGACCACACTGACAGCACCGCAGGCGACCGGCCTCGGCAGGAGGCGCCCTGGGCGCGGCCTGCCCTGGCGGCGCCGGCTCGCCCCCTACCTGTTCGTGCTCCCGTTCGTCGCGATCTTCCTGGCGTTCAGCATCTACCCGCTCGTCTTCACCCTGCGCCTGAGTTTCACGGACTGGCACGGCGCCGGCGCGGCGGAGTGGGTCGGCCTCGGCAACTACGTCTACCTCCTCGGCAGCCCCGGCTTCTGGTCGTCGCTGGCGAACTCGGGGATCCTGTGGCTCCTGATCGTCCCGCTCCAGTTGGTCGGCTCGGTGGTCATCGCGGTGCTGCTGAACACCTCGAAGCTCCGGATGCGCGGCTTCTACCGGGTGGCGTTCATCGTTCCGTTCGTCACCCCGCTTGTCGCCGTCGCGCAGATCTGGATCGTGCTGTTCGACCAGAACTACGGTGCGGTCAACGCGGTGCTCGGCGCCCTCGGGCTGCCGCACATCGGCTGGCTGGTGACCAGCGACTGGGCGAAGCCGACCCTCGCTCTGCTCTTCCTCTGGAAGACCACCGGGTTCGTCGTCATCATCCTGCTGTCCGGGCTCCAGTCGATCGACACCAGCCTCTACGAGGCCGGATCCCTCGACGGAGCCGGCCGGGTCCGGCAGCTCTGGAGCATCACGGTGCCGCTGCTGCGCCGCTCGCTGATGTTCTGCGTGGTGTTGCAGACCCTCGCGGTGTTCCAGATGTTCGCCGAGCCCTACGTGGTGACCAAGGGCGGCCCCTACGGGTCGACCACGACCGCCGGCCTCTACCTCTACAACCACATCACGCGGGCGGACCTGGGCACGGGAGCGGCCAACTCGTTCCTCCTTGTGATCGTCGTCATGGCGCTCTCACTCGCCTTCGTCCGCCTCCTCCGAGCCAAGGACTGACCGATGGCCGATCTCGACATCCGACCAGCGACCGCGCGCACCGCGTCGACGCCCACACCGCCCGAGTCGTCCCGTGCTACGCCATCGCCGGGTCGACCCCGGCGCGCACGCCGCCGCCTCCACGTCGGTTCGCACGCGTTCCTGCTCATCCTGACGGTGGCGTTCCTCGCGCCGGTCGCATGGGCGATCGTCTCGTCGTTCAAGCCCGCCGCCGATATCATCCGCGATCCGCTCGGCTTCGACCCCTCCGGCTTCACGCTCGAGAACTTCCGCGGCATGCTGCAGGACGTTCCGATCGGGTCCGGGTTCCTCAACACCGGGATCGTACTGCTCGTGAAGGGCGCGATCACGCTCTTCTTCGCCCCGCTCGCCGCCTACGCGTTCGCGAAGTACGACTTCCGCGGGAAGAACCTGATCTTCGGCGCCGTGCTCCTCACCCTGATGCTGCCGACGATCGTCCTCATCATCCCGCTGCTGCTGGAGATGAAGGAGCTCGGCTGGGTGAACACCTACCAGGCGCTCATCCTCCCCGGCTCTGTCGACGCCTTCGCGATCTTCTGGATGCGGCAGGTCATCGCCGCCGTGCCGGACGAGCTGCTCGACGCGGCCCGGGTCGACGGCTGCGGCGAGTTCGGGATCTTCTGGCGCGTGATCGTCCCCGTCATCCGCCCGGGGCTTGCCGGCCTGGCGGTATTGACGATCATGAACATCTACAACGACTTCGTATGGCCGGTCGTGGTCGCGAGCTCCAGCCGCATGGCCACCCTCCAGGTCGTGCTGTCGACGCTCGCCCAGAACATCTCGGGCAACAAGGTCGGCGCCGACTACGCGACCGTCACCGGCGAGCTGCTCGCCGCGGCGACCGTCGCGCTCATCCCCCTCCTCATCCTGTTCATCGTGCTGCAGAAGCACTTCATCAACGGCATCCTCGCCGGAAGCGTAAAGGGCTGACTCCATGACCATTGCACAACCCACTGTCGACCTCGACGCGGGCGCCGACCTCGACGTCCCGAGGCCCGAGTACCCGCGCCCCGACCGCGACCGGTCGGCCTCCTGGCTGAGCCTGAACGGGCGTTGGGCCTTCGAGGGCGACGAGCGCACCCCCGGCGAGATCATCGTCCCATTCGCCTGGGAGACCGAGGCGTCGGGCGTGCAGCGCACCTGGCTCGAGCACGCCGTGTACCGGCGCACGATAGCGGCCCCCGCCGAGTGGGCAGGGCGCCGGATCGTGTTGTGCTTCGGCGCAGTGCACCACCACGCCGTCGTGTCGCTGGACGGCGTCGAGATCGGCCGGCACTCCGGAGGCCACAGCTCGTTCGAGTTCGATGTCACCGCCCTGCTGGCGCCGGGCGCCACCGCCCAGCTGGAGGTGGAGGTCGACGCGCCGGCGGACAAGCGCGCCCTCCCGCACGGTAAGCAGCGCTCCATCCCGCGCGACGACTACGACGGTGTCGCCTTCACGCCCACCTCCGGCATCTGGCAGAGCGTCTGGCTGGAGGCCCGCGGCCGCAGCTATGTCGGCGACGTCTCGGTGCGTGGCGACTCGCTCACGGGCTTCGACCTCGAGGGCGTCGTCGCCGGCGACCCGGCGGACGGCCTCCACGTGGTGGCCGAGGTGGCCGGGAGCCGGGTCGAGCTGCCCGTCACCGGCGGCCGTTTCCGTGGGCGCATCGAGCTCGCGGCGCCGCGGCTCTGGAGCCCGGACGATCCGCACCTGTACGCGATCGACCTCATGGCGGGCGAGGGCGAGGCCGCCGACCGGGTGACCGTCACCGGTGGCCTACGCCGTATCGAGACCCGCGGAGAAGAGCTGTACCTGAACGGCGAGCGGTTCTACCTGCGCGGGGTGCTCGATCAGGGCTACTGGCCGCGCACCGGCCTGACCGCGCCGGACGCGGACGCCCTCGTCCGCGACATCGAGCTCGCCCGCGAGCTGGGCTTCAACCTCGTGCGCAAGCACCTCAAATTCGAGGAGCCACTCTGGCTCGACCACGCCGACCGCACGGGCATGCTGGTCTGGGCCGAGCCGCCGTGCCCGAGCCGGTTCAGCCCCGAGGCCGCCGACGCATTCGAGGCGCAGCTTCCTGAGCTGGTCTCCCGCGACGGCAACCACCCGTCGATCGTCGTCTGGGGCCTGTACAACGAGGAATGGGGGCTGGACTGGGACATCCCCGGCAGCCCCGAGCGCGCGACCGCGGCCGTGCATGCCTACGAGACCATGCGGGCGTTGGACGACACGCGCCCGATCGTGGAGAACTCAGGCTGGGCGCACGTCCGCTCCGACCTGGTCGACTGGCACTACTACGACGAGAACCCGGCGAACTGGGCGCGCAACCTGGCGGAGCTGGCCGCGGGCGAGCGCGAGACGTTCGAGGTCAAGCTGGGCCCCGACTTCATCGTCGACAAGTCGTTCTACGGCTCCACGGAATTCCCGCGTCACGGCGTCCCCATCCTCAATAGCGAGTTCGGTGCCGGCTTCACGAGTCTGGAGCGCGCCTGGCACGTCCGCTGGCAGACCCAGGAGATCCGCCGTCACGACCGCTTCGCGGGCTATGTCTACACGGAGCTCACCGACGTGGAGCACGAGATGGCCGGCTTGCTCGACGCTGACCGCCGGCGCAAAGACCTCGGGGGCCTGAACCCGGCCGACTCGTTCGGCCCGACCGTGCTGGTGGTCGACATCGTGCCGGCCCACGCCGGGGCGGACATCCCGGTGCCCTCGGAGCCGCTGACGCTGTCCGTGCACGTGTCGCACGTCGGGACGGCGGGCGTGGAGGGCGTCGTGCATGCTGCCTGGGGCGACGCAGGGTCCGCCCGACCGAGCGTGGCGGGGGCGGAGTCGGCACCAGTTGCCGCCGCGCCGTACCGCCTCAGCGAAGCGGTCGCGTTGACCGTGCCCGCTCCCGGCCGCGCTGCCCGGTTGCACCTGTGGCTGAGTGTCGATGGGAGGACGATCGCACACTCCTTCATCGACGCCGCCCCGATCGAGAAGCCGAACCGGCGCGGGGCACGCTGACGGTCACGCTGAATGGTCCTTCGGCTCAACGGTCTCGCGTTTCGAAAGGCTGAACAGTCTGCATGACGGAGATGCGAGCGATGCTGGATGTCGGACTCTGACAGAATCATGCTCGCCGTCTTCACCGCTGACGGTAGACCAGTATGGCAAGGTCAGCCGCACGGATTGCGCCGGCGCCCGCACCTCGAGTAGGGCGATGCCGAGAGTCAGAGGGGGATCGAATGACACAATTCGATGAACCGAGCCGTCCCGCCCCGCCTGGAGATCAGGGGATATACGCGCCGGGGCCATACCCGCCCGGCTTTTACGCCTACGCGCCGATAGCAGTGCGGAAACCAACCGGCTGGTTCGTGGTGAACTGGTTGTTCTTCTGGCCTCTTGCGTTGTACTCGCTCCTCTCCGCGTGGAGCAAGATCGACCCCGCCGTGCGCGTCGGTGAGTTCGCGAATGCTCAGCTTCAGGTTCGGCGGGTTCGCACCTTCGGGATCATCGGCCTCTGTGTCGGCTGCGCATCCTTCGTGCTGAGCATCGTGCTGATCGCAGTCGTGGCAAGCATCGTCACCACCGTCGGCGGCTCTCTCGCATCCCTGTCGGCGGGGAGTTCAGCTCAGGCCGATGGGCCGCTCGGCAAGATCCTGTCGCCGCCGTCGGACGCGAAGCCCTGGGTGAGCTCGCGAACCGGCGTTCTGGATCTGCCCACCTTCGTCGGCCAGTTCTACGCCCCGGACTCACGCGGTCAGGAGGCGAAGCTGGCCCAGCAGCGGGGCTTCGTCTCCGCTGCCCGGCACGGCTGGATCAACGCCGACCAGTCACAGACCGAGATCTTCTTGATCGAGTTCCGGACCCCGCAGGGCGCCGACAGCATGTACCGAGACCTCACCCGGGCGTGGCAGGACGGCAAGGAAGGCGGGCGCGCCCAGTCGGCTCCGGATGTGAACGGCACGAGCTTGGTCATCGACAAGCTGGATTCACTCGGAAATGCCCAAGTTCGGATGACTGCCCCACACGGAAACATCCTCGTGTACGTGCGTTATTTCACGGCAGCAACGCCTGAGCCGGACCAGACCAAGGACATCGTTCAGCAGCAACTTGCCGCGCTGGGCTGAGAGAAGGCGTTCGAAGACCCAGAAGACCGTTCCGCGCGGTGTGAGCGATCACAGAGCCGAGGCGCCGCCTGGACAGCAACTCGATCCCTGCCGTTTCAGCTCGCCTCTTGACTGCTCGCCGCTGGGTCTGCTCTAATTCGAACACAATGTGATCGCTCACAATCGTGAGGATCGCACTGGCATCTCGACCCCGTTGCAATGGAACCTGAACGATGAAGATCACGATTCCGCGCTCGTCCCTGCCGCGGCGGTGGCGGCGCTCGCGCTGTCGGGGATCGATCGACGTCAACCAGGGTGGTCGCGATGCGGCTCTACCGCGTTCGGGCGCGGTACTTCCGCCACTGCCCGGAGCTGAACATCCATCTCCTCCACGAAAGGCGCACCATCATGCATTCTGACGACTCCTCGAGGCGACGGCGCGTGGGAAGCGGCATCGTCGCCGCTTCCGCCGCGGTCGCCGTGCTCGCGCTCGCCGGCGCAGCCGTCGCGAGCCCGCCTCCGCCCGATCTGCTCAGGACCTCGGCCGTGACGGCGGTGCCTGCGGCCTCCGTCACGACCACGACGTCGGTGCCGAAGCCGGCGAGCGCGTGGTCCCTCGACGAAGGAACCGGCACCTCCGCGGCCGATTCTGCGGGCACCGACACTGCGACGCTCGGTTCCGGTGCGTCATGGATCTCCGGTGCCGTCGGGTCGCACGCGGTGTCCCTCGACGGCAGCCCCAACGGCGTCGTCGTCGCTCCAGCTCCCGCGGTCGACACCTCGAAGAGCTTCACGGTGTCGGCCTGGGTGAAGTTCTCATCCGTCGGCGGCTACCAGACGATCAGCGGCATCGACGGGGCGAACATCGGCGGCTTCTTCCTTCAGCTCTCCGGACAGACCGGGAAGTTCGCGATGACCCGGCGCGCAGCGGACAGTGACTCCGCGGCCGAGGTGCGAGCGGATTCCGATGTGGCTCCCGTGGCGAACACCTGGTACCACGTGGTGGGCGTGGATGACACGGCCTCGTCGTCGCTCCAGATTTACGTCGACGGCCAGGCCGGCTCCGGCGCGTCGTTCTCGTCGCCGTGGCAGGCGACGGGCGCGACCTCCATCGGCCGCGGCGACTACAACGGTCCGACCGACTACGTCCACGGTGCCGTGGACGATGTGCAGTACTTCGCGTCAGCACTGACAGCGGACCAGGTCGCCAACATCGACGCGTCCGCGCACTGGACGTATGACGAGGGCACCGGGACGACAGCGGCCGATTCGACGGGGAACGGCAACGAGCAGACGCTCGCCGCCGGTGCCGGCTGGGCGGACGGTCGCGTCGGTGCGCACTCGGTGAGCTTCGACGGATCGAGCACCGGGTACGCCTCCGTCGCCAAGCCCGTCGTGGACACGCGCTACTCGTTCTCGGTCGCCGCCTGGGTCAAGCTCGCGTCGACCACCGGCTTCCAGGACATCGCCTCGGTCGACGGCGCGAACGTCAGCGGCTTCTATCTCCAGTTCCGAGGCGACACCGGGAAGTTCGCCTTCACCCGGCTTGCCAGCGACTCGACGAGTGCGGCCGCCACCTATGCGTCCGCCAGTGCGCCACCCACCGCAGGCACCTGGTACCACGTGGTCGGCGTCTACGACGCCGGCGCGAAGACCCTGGCGCTCTACGTGAACGGGACACTGCAATCCACCGTCGCGTTCACGACCCCGTGGCAGGCCACCGGATCGTTCGCCACGGGACGCGGGGTGTACAACGGTCCCACCGATTTCCTCTCGGGCGATGTCGATGACGTCCAGGTGCTCGACTATGCAGCGACCGCGAACGATGTGTCAGGCATCGAAGGCAACTCGGGAGGACAGCTCACCGTCGACGCCGCCAACGCCGCACACGCGCTTCCGAGCAGCTTCTTCGGCCTGATGACGGAGGACATCAACCACTCGATGACGGGTGGACTTTATGCGGAACTGATCAACAACCGGTCGATGATGGCCAGCACGACCGCGCCCGTCGAGTGGAACAGCGTGAACGGCGCCGCCCTCTCGCTGGACAAGTCGAACCCGCTCAACAAGGCCCTGACCCAGTCGCTCCGGGTCGACCTGGGTGGTGCGGACGCGCACCGAGCCTCCGGCGTGTCGAACAACGGATACTGGGGCATCCCGGTCACGCCCGATCAGACGTACTCCGCACAGTTCTTCGCCATGGGGACGAAGGGCTTCCGCGGACCGCTCACGGTGTCCGTGGTGAGTTCCGACGGCTCCACGGTGTACGCGACGGCACAGGTGAACGGCGTCACCGACGCGTGGAAGCAGTTCTCCGCGAAGCTGAAGACGGGCTCGAAGGCGCCGACCACCGCGGATGCGCGTTTCGTCATCACCGCAAGCGGAAACGCGGGTCAGAGTCTGTGGCTCGACAATGTGTCGCTGTTCCCGCCGACGTATGACAACCTCGCCAACGGCCTGCGCCCGGATCTGATGACCAAGCTCGCTGGGCTGAAGCCGGCCTTCATCCGCGAACCCGGCGGCAACTACCTGGAGGGCAACACGATCGACACCCGCTTCAACTGGAAGAACACGATCGGACCGACCTGGACGCGTCCCGGCCACCAGGACGACGCGTGGGGGTATTACTCCACCGACGGGATGGGCCTCCTCGAGTACCTCGAATGGTGCGAGGAACTGGGTGCCCAGCCGCTGCTCGCCGTGTACGCGGGCTACTCGTTGAACGGTTCGGTGGTTCCGCAGGATCAGCTGCAGCCGTACGTTCAGGACGCACTCGACGAGATCCAGTTCGCGACAGGACCTGCGACCAGCACCTGGGGCAAGATCCGTGCTGATGACGGACACCCTGCGCCCTTCAGCATCTCGACGGTCGAGATCGGCAACGAAGACTTCTTCGACAGGAGCGGCAGCTACAACTCCTACCGGTTCCCGATGTTCGCGGACGCGATCAAGAAGGAGTACCCGAACCTGAGCCTCGTTGCGACGGCCGCCGTGACCTCGCGCACGCCGGACATCATCGACGACCACTACTACAACTCGCCGTCGTGGATGAACTCGAACGCCAACCTGTACGACCACACCTCGCGGACGGGCCCGAAGGTCCTGGTCGGCGAATGGGCGTCGCAGGAAGGTGCGCCGACGCCGGACCTGGCGGCCGCGATCGGAGACGCCTCCTGGCTGACCGGCCTGATGCGGAACTCCGATCTGGTGATGGGGGAGTCGTATGCGCCGATGCTGGTCGACGTCAACGATGACCGGTGGAAGACGAACCTGATCGGCTTCAACGCCCTGACGAGTTACGTGTCACCCAGCTACTGGGCGCAGTCGATGCTGGCCAAGAACCACGGCGACCAGGTGCTCAACGCCTCCTACAACGGCATCGGCGGCATGAACGTCACCGCGACCAAGGACAGCGTCACCGGAAAGATCTACGTGGTGATCGTCAATCCCAGCTCCAAATCCCAGAAGGTGCAGTTGAACATCACGGGTGTGGACTCGCTCAAACCCACCGGAACAGCCGTCGTGCTGACCTCCGCGAGCGGGACGGACACCAACACCATCAACGACCCGAACAACGTGGCCCCGGTCACGACGTCGATCAGCGGTGTCACTCCGACGTACGAGCGCGTCGTTCCCGCGAACTCCGTGACGGTCCTCGACCTGAACTGATCGCAGAACTGCGCAAGAGCCCACCCCGGCCCGGACGGGGTGGGCTCTTATGTCTGCCGCGGTCCTCGCTGACTGTGAACCGCCCTCAGCGGAGTGCGCGTCTCAGGCCGACCAGTCTCTCGACGACGACGACGATGATGGCCGAGAAGACGATCAACACGACGGACAGGGAGGCCACGGCGGCGTCCGCAGACGTCGCCACATAGTTCATGAGCTGCACTGGCAGGGTCGGCTTGCCCGACTGCGCGACGAAGAGCGCGATCACGAGTTCGTCGAACGAGACGACGAAAGCCATCACAGCGCCGGCGATGACCCCCGGAAGGATGATCGGGAAGGTCACATGCCGAAAGACCGTGGACCCGCTCGCGCCCAGCACTCGCGCCGCCTCCTCGCTCGAGGTGTCGGATGTCGCCAGGCTCATCATCGTCGTGCGCATCACGTACGGCAGGGTGATGCTGATGTGGCCGATGACGATCGCGGCGTAGGTGTTCATCAGGCCGAGCGGCCCGAGTACCAGGACGAGCCCGAGGGCGAGCACGATCGTGGGCACGAGGAGAGGGCTGAGGAAGAATGCCGAGATGGCGGCGCGGCCGGGGAAGTCGTAGCGCTGGATGGCCAGTGAGGCGGGCACGCCCACCAGGAGCACGACGACCGTCACGATCGACGCGGTGATCAACGACGTCTGCAGCCCGCTGACGAACACGGTCTTCTGCGGCAGGATGGCGTACCAGTTCCAGGTGAATCCCTCTGGCGGAAAAGAGAGATAGGTGTTGGAACTGAACGAGATCACCACCACGATCAGCAGCGGCGCGAGCAGGAAGAGATACAGCACGCCGACAAGGATTCTGAAGGCGATGGCTCCGCCGTCGATCCGTCGACGCGAAGGTGTGAGCTGGGTCATTTCAGGCTCCGAGTCTGCGGGCGAGGCGCTGGTACAGCGCGACGACCGTTCCGAAGAGGATCAGGAGGATCACCGAGAGCGATGCAGCGAACGGCCAATTGAGCAGTCCCGTTGTCTGGTCGTAGATCTCGGTCGCCATGACGTGGACACGCCCACCGCCGAGCAGCTGAGGAGTGACGAACGTGCTGATGCTGAGGACGAAGACGAGGAGGAAGGCCGTCAGGAGTCCGGGCAAGCTCAGCGGAAGGGTCACACGCAAGAAGACGGATGCCCGGTTCGCGCCGAGTGAGGACGCGGCCTCCTCGAGTTGAGGGTTCAGCCTCCCGAAACCGGACATCATTCCGAGGATGGCGTACGGCATGAAGATCTCGACGAGGCCGATGACGACGCCGAGGAAGCTGTTGGCGAGCGGGAGGGGTGCGCTGATGATGCCGAGGTTCTTCAGGGTGGAGTTCACCAGCCCCTGAGGGCCGAGGATGACCATCCACCCGAAGGTTCGCACGACCGCCGAGGTGAGCAGGGGTGCGATCGCGAGCGCGACGAGCACGCTCTTCCACTTCGATGACGACTTCGTCAGGAACAACGCGATCGGGTAGGACACGAGGATGCAGAGAACGGCCGACAGGATCCCGAGAAGCAGCGTGTTGCCGATGACGCCCCAGTAGTACGGGTCGGCCAGTGGCTTGATGTACGAGTCGAGCGAGAACGTCGTGTCATAGAGACCGTCGCCGTGCCCGATGTTGAACGACATCCTGATCATCCACACCAGCGGGTACGCGTAGCTGACGATCAGCGCGAGGAGTGCGGGAAGGGCGAGGGCCCAGGCGATCAGCCGGTTCTGCCGCGTTCGCGACCGCTCGAGGCGGCCGCGGTCGCCGGCGCGACCGAGATTCAGGGTGCTGATGGCGGTCGTGGTCATCGCCCGGTCGCCTCCTCGTGCGGGAGGAGATAGGCATCTGCGGGGTCCCAGCTCAGCTGCACGTGGTCGCCCGCAGAGGGGAGGTCGGACGAGGACGATGTCACCTCGGCGACGAAGTCGCCCTGAGTCGTCGTCACCCGATAGCCGACCGCGTCTCCGGTGTAGGTCATGGAGACGACCGTGCCCCTGAGGGAGTTCGCCTCCTCTGCGTCGTCCGCACGGCGCACCCGGAGGTTGTGGGGCCGCAGCACAAGGGTCGTGTCCGTACCCTCCAGCCCTGGCCGGCCCACGGCGCCGCCTGATCCGAAAGACGGCGCCGCGATCCGGTAGAGCTTCTCACCGTGGTCCGCCGGAGCGAGTTCGGCCTCCACTGCGACGTCCAGCAGATTGGCCCGGCCGATGAAGTCCGCGACGAACCGGGTTCTCGGCCGCCGGTAGATGTCGCGGGGGGCGCCGAACTGCTCGATCAGGCCTCCGTTCATCACGGCGATCCGATCGGCCATGTCGAGTGCTTCGTCCTGGTCGTGCGTGACGAAGAGCGTCGTCGCCCGGGAACGCTGCTGGAGCATGCGGATCTCGGTGCGCATGGATTCGCGCAGCTTCGCGTCGAGATTCGACAGGGGCTCGTCGAGGAGCAGGAGTGTCGGCTCCACGACGAGCGCCCTGGCGAGTGCGATGCGCTGCTGCTGTCCTCCGGACAGTTCTTTGACCCGGCGCTTCGCCAGGTGCTCCAGCTTGACCATGGCGAGCGCTTCGAGGGCACGCTTCCGTTGCTGCTCGCGGTCGACCTTGCGCATCTTCAGACCGAACGACACATTATCCAGCACGTTCATGTGCGGGAAGAGAGCATAGGACTGGAACACCATCCCCATCCCGCGCTTGTGCACGGGAGTGGAGGTGATGTCGGCGCCGTCGATCAGGATCGAGCCGGAGGTGGGTTCCATCAAGCCGGCGACCATGCGCAGCGTGGTCGTCTTGCCGCATCCGGACGGACCGAGCAGAGCCACCAGGTGGCCCGACTCGATTTCCATGTTGAGCTTGTCGACGGCTGGATCGGTGCCCGCGCTGTACTGCTTCGTCAGGTCGACGAGCGACAGCTTCGCCTGCTCCCTGCGTGCGCCGGAGTCTCCGGTGCCTCGCGCCCGGGTGGGTGCAGAGCGCTCACTCGCGGCGATCGTCTGGTTCGTCTGCATGATGGTCCTCAGGTTCGGATTGATCGATGTGGAGGCCGGTCAGCCGCCGATGATCTCGCGCTTCCAGATGTCCGTCCACTGGGAGCGGACCGTGGCGAGCCAGTCCGGGTCGTAGGAGATGATCTTGACCGACCCGTCGGTCTTCACGATCCGGTCGGCGACATCCGCGGGCAGTGTCACATTGTCGACGGACGGTGCGTAGTAGAGCGCCTTGGCGAATGCGGTCTGAGCTTCAGCACCGAGGGCGTAGTTCATGAACAGCTTCGCCGCCGCCGCGTTGGGCGCGTTCTTGAGCAGGTTGATCGTGTTGATCTGGTACATCGTGCCCTCCTTCGGGAAGGCGATCCCCAGCTTTCCGCCACTCTGATCGCTGTAGTACTGGCCGCGGGCGTTCTGTCCGAGGTCGAGCACGGTCTGACCCGTGATGACGCTCTGGTACTCGTCCGGCAGCGGAGCCCACGTCTGGACATTCGGGGCCAGCTGCTTGAGGCGGGCGACCGCCTTATCGTTGCTCTTCGTGAAGTCCTCGCCTTGCATTTTCGCTGCGATCATCGTCAGGTCGATGCTCAGGGCAGAGGGGGGAGCGGTGATCCCGATCTTCTGCTTGTACTTGGAGTCCCAGAGCACGTTCCACGACGTGGGCGCCTTCGGGAACGTCTTGGTGTCGTAGAGGAGACCCACAGCGTCCTCCTGAAGGACGGGACCAAAGCCCTGGGTGTCGAGGATGTCCTTCTTGACGTGCTTGATGTTGGGAACATCCGTCGCCGAGATCTTCGCGAAGATGCCCTGCTTGTTACCGGTCTCGGCAACCGTGCTGTCCATGATCGCCACATCGGTCGACGGAGTGCCGGCCTCCGACTGGATCGCGGCGAGCATGTCGCCCGACGAGCGCTTGGATTGGTACTGGACCTTGATCTTCGGGTACTTCGCCTCGAACGGCTTGATCACGGCGTTCCAGTACTGGTTCTGCCAGATATCCGCGTAGCCGATGATGCTGAGGTTCCCGCTCGGCTGCGCTCCGGCGGCCGAAGGGGTCGAACCGGACGAACTGCCGCTCGCGCATCCGCTGAGCGCAGCAAGCCCAACAGCGACGGTCGCCGCGGCGAGCACTCGCTTCCCATAACGACTGAACATCTGAGCTCCTTCTTCGGGGCGCGGAAGAGCTTCGATACAGGCCCTACGTCGCGCGCTGTGTTGTGGGGGTGGCGGCCGGGGTCATATACCGCCAGAGTCGCTTGACGCGACTTGTTGCGATCACGGTAGCTTTCCGGCGCCAGCTCTGCCTCAAGAATTCACAGTGCGTGCCAACGTTGTGCGCAGGTTCGACACGGGGGACTATGGACGAGAGACGCGGAGCCAGAAGAAAAGGCCTGATCAAGCCCAGAAAAAGCGGCAGGAATAGAACAAGACGCGGATGCGGCTGTAGCAGTTGGAGAATTCCCGGATGGCAATATTTGTGCCATCGGTGTGCGACATTGACCACCGCAAAGCACCGCGCACGGCGCAGGTGGAGGAGCCCATGCGTCGAGAGCGACCGAGAATCACCTCTTCGGCGAGCCTGTCGACTCCCGGACGGTGAGATGAGTCGGGATCCGGTCCAGCCGGTGCGACCGGTCCTTCGTCGTGAAGCTTCCGAGCAGGATGTCGGTGATCGCACGGCCCGCCTGCTCGCCGCCGGCGGTCACCGTGGTGAGCGGCGGATTGGTGAACGACGCCCCGAAGATGTCGTCGCAGCCGATGACGCTCATGTCGTCGGGAACGCGGATGCCGCGGTGCTCGAAGCGACCGAGAGCGCCGATAGCGAGTGTGTCGTTGAAGAAGATCGCGGCCGTCGCTCGGGAGAGCTCGACGGCATCCGCCGCTGCGGCACCGGCGGCAAGAGTGGGGCGAAAGTTGCCCACCGGGATCAACTCGACCTCGTGTTGACTCGCCGCCGTCCGCAAGGCCCGATAGCGGGCCTGGTCCGACCAGGAGGTTGCGGGGCCGCGAACGTACGCGATCCTCGTGTGGCCCAAGGAGACCAGGTAGTCGAGGCCCTGGGCGAGACCGGCGGGGGTGTCGATCACGACACCCGAGATCCAGGGGACTTCACGGTTGAGCACGACAAGCGGGACGCGTTCGGCGACCTGATTGAGGATGGGGTCCGGGCTACGGGGGGACGCGAGAACGATCCCGTCGACACTTTCGGCGAGCTCCACGAGCCACTCCGCCTCGACTTGCTCCGATTCATCGCTGGTGACGAGCAGCTGCATGAAGCCGGCCGCCTGCGCTTGTATCTGACTGCCGCGGATGAGGTCGAGGTTGAACGGATTCGTCAGATTGGGGAGCATCAGCGCGATCGTGCCGCGGGCGATGCGCTGACGGCTCGACGGCAGCGTTGCGGACTCGTAGCCCAGTTCGCGGGCCTTTCGCACTATCCGCTCGTACATTTCCGGGCTCACCCGGTTCGGGTTCGACATCGCGCGCGAGACGGTCGAGGGTGCCACTCCGACCGCCGTTGCGATCTCGGTCAACGTCACCCTTCGGTGGATTCGCCGTTCGGGAAGCGCCACCAGAGTCTCCTTCATGCATGGAATATGGCAAGGATTTTGCCACAAGTGCCACGTCTGCGATCCGAAGATCCGCGTTGTCACGACGATTCGCACCCGTAGTCCAGCACAAGCTTGGCACACATAGTGCGACGTCGCGCGGTGGAAACGTAGTCTCTACGCATGCTGGTGACGACGCGAGCACAAGGAGCCGAAATGTCCAGGAAAGTCGATTTGGTCGCCGACCTCGGCGAGGGATACGGCGATTGGGCGATGGGCGACGATGCGGCTCTCCTCGAGATCGTGACCTCGGCCAACATCGCCTGCGGCTTCCACGCCGGCGATCCGCGGATCATGGATCGCACGGTGGCCGAGTGCGTGCGCCGCGGCGTCGGTATCGGCGCCCACCCCGGATTCCCCGACCTCGTGGGCTTCGGCCGTCGCGCGATGGACCTCACGGAGACCGAGGTCCGGACGGACGTCGTCTACCAGCTCGGCGCGCTCTCCGCGTTCGCCGCTTACCACGGCGCTCGCGTCGCACACGTCGCCCCGCACGGGCGTCTCGGCAACCTTGTCGCGACTCGCCCGGATTACGCCAGGGCGGTGGTCGACGCTGTGTCCCACATCGACCCGGGCCTGCGCATCCTCGCTCAGGATGGTGAGCTGGCCGATGCCGCCCGTACCGCAGGGGTGGTCGTCGGCATCGTCGGGATCGCCGACCGCGCGTACGAGGACGACGGAACGCTCGTCCCACGATCGCAGCCAGGCGCGCTGATCCACGATGCAGGGGAGATCGCCGAGCGCACGGTTCGCATGGTGACGGAGGGAGTGATCGACAGCCGTAACGGGGTCGCCATTCCGGTTGCTGTGGACACTGTCCTTCTCCACGGCGACACCCCGGCCGCGGTCGAGCTCGCCCGTCGCATCCGCGCCGAGCTCGAATCCGCGGGCGTGGTCATCGCGGCGCCCACCGCTCTCGGCGCGGAGGCGCGGCGATGACCGGAGTCGACCGTTCCGACGTGCTCATCGCTGCCTGCGGCCCGGCTGCTGTCCGCGTCGGCGGCGTCTCGGGCGATCGCGAGCAGGATTGGCGCGTCATGCATCAGATCGCCCGCCGCCTGGCGGCCCGCGGAGAGCTCGGTTTGACCGGCTCGATCCCCACGTATGAGGCGGTGCTCGTCGAGTTCGATCCGATGCTGATCACGATCGGAGCCGTGATGGAGCGGATTCAGGATGCGCTCGACGCTATCGATCCCGACGCTCCGCTCACCGCGGAGCCGCGCACTTTCGTCGTACCCGTGCTCTACGGCGGAGACGGCGGCCCCGACCTGGACGACGTCGCCTCGCTGACCGGTTTGGACCGGGAAGAGGTGATCCGTCTGCATCAGGAGCCTGAGTACATCGTCCGCTGTCTCGGCTCGCCGGGCGGCTCGCCCATGCTCGACGGCCCGGCCTTCCCGGTCCCGGTGCCGCGGCTCAGCAGCCCGCGGGCAAGCGTTCCGGCCGGCGTCGTCTCCGTGGCCGGCCGTCAGGCCACGATCGCCCCGGCCTCCGCTCCGGGCGGCTGGTGCGTCATCGGGCGCACGCCGCTGACCTTGCTCGATCTGTCCCGCGAGCCGCTGGTGCCCTATGCGCCGGGCGACCGCATCCGCTTCACACGCATCGACGAGGCGGAGTACACACGCCTGGAGGGTCGCGCGCTCGTAGCCGAAGAGGTCGCGGCATGAGCGGCGGAATCAGGGTCGACACAGCATCGATGGCCGTCGTGACGGACCTCGGACGTACCCGGGGTCCTGCCCAGGGATTGCCGGTCAACGGAGCGCTCGACCAGTACTCGGCACGAATCGCGAACATCCTCGTCGCGAACCCCGAGCAGGCGCCCCTCATCGAGGTCATCGCCTTCGACTTCGCCTTCACCGCTCAGGCCGATCTGCTCGTCAGCGTCACCGGCGCGCCGATGACCGTCGATGTCGACGGCGTCGCCCGCAGCATGTGGGAGCCGGTGTCGATCGGCGCCGGCCAGCGTGTCGCGCTCTCCGCGATGACGGAGGGGTTGCGGACATACATCGCCGTCCATGGTTCGTTCGACGTGCCGCTCCTCCTCGGCAGCTGCGCGCCGGACACGGTCGCGGGATTCGGCGTGGTCCTCACCGCAGGTTGGCGACTCGATGTGCGCACCCCGGTGGCTCCCATCGTGAACCCCTACTTCGACATGTCGCTGTTCAACCTCGACGTGCTGATCCCCTACTTCGGCGACGACGCCGTGATCGACGTCACCGACGGCCCGGACGCGGGGCAGTTCCGCGGCGCCGGCGCACGTCTTTTCGAGGCCACGTACACGGTCACGGCCAAGAGCAATCACATCGGGCTGCGCATGGCCGGCGACCTACCCGTCCGCAGCAGTTCCGAGGAGATGATCTCTCGCGGTGTTCCCATTGGTGCTGTCGAGGTTCCGCCCGGCGACGAACTCCTCGTGCTGCACCGCGGGCGCGGTGTCACCGCCGGTTACCCCGTTCTGGCCGTCGTCACGCCGCTCGCGCTCGATGACCTGGGGCAAGTCCGTCCGGGCCAGCAGGTGCGCTTCCGCCGCACGACCGTCGAGCGCGCTGAAGAGAACGTGCGCGCGTGGCGCGCACGACTCGACCGCCTCCGGCAGCGAGTCGACACCGTCTACGCCTGCCTCGGCGTCGACCGGCATCTCGAGCTGTGGGATCCCACGGGATCCCCCCGGCCTTCCCGGGCCTCTGCGGCCTGACCATCGATAGGAGACAAGCATGACGCTAACCGCACCCGCCGCCGTATCCACGAAACCCCCGCACGTCACGACACGCATCGAGCGTGCCGACCCGGACGCCATCGCGCGGCTGGGCGAATTCACCGCGGCCACCATCCACGAAGCGCAGGGCCGCCGCGGCGCCCTCTCGTCGCGGATCAAGCCCATCGACCGCGACCGATCGTTTGTCGGGTCGGCCTTCACGGTGGTGTGCGCCCCACGCGACAACCTCATGCTGCAGGTCGCGATCCACTATGCGAAGCCCGGAGACGTGCTCGTCGTGTCGGCCGGGGAGTTCACCGAGGCCGGGATGTTCGGTGACGTGCTCGGCAACGCCTGCAAGGCGAAGGGCATCGCCGCCCTCGTCACAGACGCCGGTGTACGCGACACGCACGAACTGCGCGAGCTCGGGCTGCCGGTCTTCTCCGGCAGCGTCTCCATCAAGGGCACTGTGAAGGAGACGCTCGGCCACATCAACCAGCCCCTCGTCTTCGGCGACGAGATCATCGACCCCGGTGATGTC
>JBQCCO010000117.1:0-5169 GCA_051962155.1 Leifsonia sp.
GCGGTCCGACAGCTCTCCGGTGACGAGCGGGCGGTTCCTGGTCCGGCGCATCACGCGATCGATGTCGCGGTCGATGTAGCAGTTGAACGCGCCGGCGGAACCCGCGCTCATGTAGCCGCCCACGACCGTCGCGAGCACCAGCCAGAGGTTCGGGATGCCGTTCGCCGCGAGGATCATCGTCGGGACCGTCGTGACCAGCAGCAGCTCGACGACACGCGGCTTGGTGAGGGCGATGTACGCCTTCGCCTTGCGGACGAGGCCGATGCGGTCCGGTGCGACACGGCTCTCTACGGCGACGTCCATTGCTCCTCGTGTTGTGTCGGTGGCTGGGGGGTCGGCGACCCCGGTCAAGTCTACGACACGTAGAGGTGGGGCCCCGAGAAACGGCGGAGTACAGCCGGCGGTACTCCGTGTCCGCATATGACACAAGTGGGCTGGGGGAACACCCCACGTTTCGTGCGCGTTACCTATACTTGGAGATGCTCGCCAGCCGAGGCCCCCACTCCACCCGTCCGATTCGCAGGACGGCGACGGAGGCAGGCCCGGCGCCGATGACGTCCACGGCGCGCACTACCAAAACCGGTGCGGGTACCCAGACGACCTTTGCCGGCACTTATGTAGCCAATCTACGAAGGGTCAGTTTTCACGTGGCAGCACTGCAGTGGGATCCCATTGACAACAAGGCGGTAGACACGGCTCGCGTTCTCGCGGCCGATGCGGTGGAGAAGGTGGGCAACGGGCATCCCGGCACTGCCATGAGCCTCGCTCCCGCGGCCTACCTGCTCTTCCAGAAGGTGATGCGCCGCGACCCGCGCGATCAGCACTGGCTGGGACGTGACCGCTTCATCCTCTCGGCCGGCCACTCGTCGCTCACGCAGTACATTCAGCTCTACCTGGGCGGCTACGGACTCGAGCTCGACGACCTGAAGAAGCTCCGCACCTGGGGCTCCCTCACCCCCGGCCACCCCGAGTACGGACACACCGACGGCGTGGAGATCACCACCGGACCTCTCGGTCAGGGCATCTCCTCCGCCGTCGGTTTTGCATATGCGCAGCGCTTCGAGCGCGGCCTGTTCGACCCGGATGCCGCTCCGGGCACCAGCCCGTTCGACCACCACGTCTACGTGATCGCCTCCGACGGCGACCTGGAGGAGGGCGTCAGCTCCGAGGCATCGTCGCTCGCCGGCCACCAGGAGCTCGGCAACCTCATCGCGATCTACGACAGCAACCAGATCTCGATCGAGGACGACACCGACATCGCGTTCACCGAGGACGTCAAGGCGCGCTACGAGGCATACCACTGGGACGTCCGGGTCGTCGACTGGAAGAAGACCGGCGTCTACAAGGAAGACGTCGAGGAGCTGTTCACGGCGATCGAGGACGCGAAGACCGTCACCGACAAGCCGTCGCTCATCATCCTGAAGACGATCATCGGCTGGCCGTCGCCGAAGAAGCAGAACACCGGCAAGATCCACGGGTCGGCGCTGGGCGCCGACGAGCTGCGCGCCGTCAAGGAGGTGCTCGGCTTCGACCCCGAGCAGACCTTCGAGGTCGCGGACGAGGTCATCGAGCACACCCGCAAGGCGATCGAGCGCGGCGCCGGGGAGCGCGCCGAGTGGCAGAAGGGCTTCGACGCCTGGGCGGAGGCGAACCCCGAGCGCAAGCGACTGCTCGACCGCCTGCTCAGCGGCGCCACCCCGGAGGAGCTCGAGAGCGCGCTCCCGGTCTTCGAGCCGGGCAAGGATGTCTCCACGCGTGCCGCCAGCGGCAAGGTGCTCAACGCGATCGCCCCGGTGATGCCCGAGCTGTGGGGCGGCTCCGCCGACCTCGCCGAGTCGAACAACACCACCATCGAGAGCGCTGCGTCGTTCGTGCCGTCGGAGCGCTCCACGCACGAGTGGACGGGCAACAAGTACGGCCGCGTGCTGCACTTCGGCATCCGCGAGCACGCCATGGCCGCGATCATCAACGGCATCGTGCTGCACGGACCGACGCGTCCGTTCGGCGGCACGTTCCTGATCTTCAGCGACTACCAGCGTCCGTCGCTCCGCCTGTCGGCGCTCATGAACATCCCGTCGATCTTCGTCTGGACGCACGACTCCGTCGCTCTCGGCGAGGACGGGCCGACGCACCAGCCGATCGAGCAGCTCTCGACGCTCCGCGCCATCCCGAACTTCACCGTCGTCCGCCCGGGCGACGCGAACGAGGTCGCCTGGGCGTGGAAGACCATCCTCGAGCGCCGCAACGGTCCGGCCGGCATCGCGCTGACCCGCCAGAACATCCCGGTGTTCGAGCGTGGCGACGGCGACGCCGAGGGCGACACCCTCGCCTCCGCGAAGAACGTCTCCAAGGGCGCCTACATCCTGGCCGAGGCGCCGGGCGGTACCCCGGACGTGATCTTCATCGCGACCGGCTCCGAGGTGCAGATCGGTCTGGAGGCCCGCGAGGTGCTGCGCGGCGAGGGCGTCAACGCCCGCGTCGTGTCCGCTCCGAGCCTGGAGTGGTTCGCCGAGCAGCCCGCCGAGTACCGCGAGCAGGTGCTCCCCGCCGGCGTGAAGGCCCGCGTCTCGATCGAGGCCGGCTCGTCGCTCGCCTGGGACAAGATCGTCGGCGACCACGGCCGCAGCGTCTCCATCGAGCACTTCGGCGCTTCGGCCGACTACAAGACGCTGTTCCGCGAGTTCGGCATGACCACCGAGCACGCCGTTTCCGCCGCGAAGGAATCGCTCGCGTCTCTCTGACTCCGGGCACCACGACTACAAGACAGAACTAGTGGAGAAAACAGAAATGACTGACACCACCACCCAGACCCCGACGGCCGCCCTGTCCGCCGCCGGCGTCAGCATCTGGCTGGACGACCTCTCGCGTGAGCGCATCAACACCGGGAGCCTCCAGAAGCTCATCGCCGAGAAGAACGTCGTCGGCGTGACCACCAACCCGACGATCTTCGCCTCCGCCCTCTCCAAGGGCGCGGCGTACGACGAGCAGGTCCGCGAGCTCGCCGCCGCCGGTGCGAGCGTCGACGAGGCGATCTTCGAGATCACCACCGCCGATGTCTCGCAGGCGAGCGACATCTTCCACGAGGTGTTCGAGCGCTCGAACGGCGTCGACGGCCGCGTCTCCATCGAGGTGGAGCCCGGGCTCGCCCACGACACGCAGGCGACCATCGCCGCCGCGCGGACGCTCTCGGCGAAGATCCAGAAGCCGAACGTCATGATCAAGATCCCCGCGACGGTGGCCGGCCTCGAGGCCATCACCGAGACGATCGCGGCGGGCATCAGCGTCAACGTGACCCTGATCTTCAGCCTGGAGCGCTACCGCCAGGTCATCGACGCCTACCTCACCGGTCTGGAGAAGGCCCAGGAGGCCGGCATCGACCTGTCCGGCATCCACTCGGTCGCCTCCTTCTTCGTCTCGCGCGTCGACACCGAGGTGGACAAGCGCCTCACTGCGATCGGCACCGACGAGGCCACCGCGCTGAAGAGCAAGGCCGGCATCGCCAACGCCCGCCTCGCCTACGAGGTGTACGAGCAGACGTTCGCCACCGAGCGGGCCAAGCTCCTCACCCAGGCCGGCGCCAACGAGCAGCGTCCGCTGTGGGCGTCCACCGGCGTCAAGGACCCGAACCTGCCCGACACGCTGTACGTCGAGCAGCTCGTCGCCCCGAACACCGTCAACACGATGCCCGAGAAGACGCTGGATGCGACCTTCGACCACGGGAAGATCTCCGGCGACAGCGTCACCGGCACCTACGCCGAGTCGAACGACGTGCTGAACAAGCTCGCCGCGCTCGGAATCGGGTACGACGACGTCACCGAGACGCTCGAGCGCGAGGGTGTCGAGAAGTTCAACGTCTCCTGGGGCGAGCTCGTCGAGACCGTGAAGAACGCTCTCGAGGGAGCAGCCAAGTGACCTTCCGCATCCACGTGACCGGTGCGGCGGCCGAGGCCGTCCGCACCGTCGTCCCGCAGCTGGTCGCCGACCGCGTCGCGTCCGGCATCACGGCGCTCGAGCCGGCCCTCTGGGGGCCGGCGGCCGAGGCCGAGGCGAGCAAGCGTCTCGGCTGGACCGAGGCCGTCTCCATCTCGCGGCCGCTCGTGCCCGAGATCGTCGCCCTGCGCGAGGAGCTGCACGCCAAGGGCGTCAACCACATCGTGCTGGGCGGCATGGGCGGGTCCTCGCTGGCACCGGAGGTCATCACCCTGACCGCCGAGGCCGAGCTGACGGTGCTCGACTCCACGGATCCCGGCCAGGTGCTCGCGGCACTGCGCGACCGGCTGGAGGCGACCGCTGTGGTCATCTCCTCCAAGTCCGGTTCGACGCTCGAGACCGACAGCCAGCGCCGCGTGTACGAGAAGTGGTTCCAGGATGCCGGCATCGACCCGCGCGAGCGGATCGTCGTCGTCACCGACCCCGGATCACCGCTCGACCAGTCCGCTCGCGAGGCCGGTTACCGCGTCTTCAACGCGGACCCGAACGTCGGCGGCCGGTACTCGGCTCTCACCGCGTTCGGCCTCGTCCCGTCGGGCCTGGCCGGTGTCGACATCGCCCAGCTGCTGGATGAGGCGGATGCGACCCAGATCGAGCTCGCCGTCGACAACGAGCAGAACCCCGGCCTCGTGCTGGGCGCTGCGATCGCCGGCACGAGCCCGCTGAAGGACAAGCTGGGCATCGTCGCGGACGGTACCCACATCGTCGGCTTCGCCGACTGGGCCGAGCAGCTGATCGCCGAGTCCACCGGCAAGGAGGGCACCGGACTGCTTCCCGTAGTCCTCGACCCGCTCGCTCCCGAACTGGAGTCGAAGCCCGCCGACCTGCAGGTCGTCCGGCTGGTGGCGAACGCGGAGGCGCATCACCTGTTCCCGGCCGACCGGCACCAGGGCGAGATCCTCGTCTCCGGCAGCCTCGGCGCACAGCTCCTGGTCTGGGAGTACGCCGTCGCGGTCGCTGGTCGTCTGCTCGGGATCAACCCGTTCGACCAGCCGGACGTCGAGGCGGCGAAGGTCGCCGCGCGCTCGCTGCTCGACAACCGGCCGGAGCCGGTCACGCCGGCGTTCACCGCCGGCGGCATCGAGGTTCGCCCCACAGGCGCGTTACTCAGCGAGGCGAACACGCAGGAGGCCGCAGTGGATGCGCTCCTCGCGCAGCTAGGACCCGACTGCTAAGTCG
>JBQCCO010000118.1:0-33337 GCA_051962155.1 Leifsonia sp.
AGCAGTCCGATCGCGACGATAGTGAGCACGATGAGCGCCGCTCCCCCGCCGAGAGCCACTGCGGCGGGCAGCGAGTGCAGCCCGAAGAGGACGAGCGCTCCGAGGAAGACGACGAGCAGCTCGAAGCCCAGGACGATGGAGCCGAGCAGCTCGCGGAGCGACCGCTGACGCCGCGGAGGGCGTGGAGGGCGTGGAGGGCGCCCGGATGCGGGAGCGTCCGTCACGACGCCGCCTTCTTCCACTCCTGCTCCTCGGCGTACGCCATGGCCTGGCCGACGAGCACGATGCTGCCCGCGACCACCACCGCGCGGCGGCCCTCCTCGCCCGCCCAGTCGCGGGCGGACTCGAGGGCGTCGATCGCGTCGGTGTAGACGATGGTCGCCTCGTCGCCGACCTCCTCGCGCACCAGGTCGCCGAGCTCCTCGGCGTCCCGCGCGCGGTCGGAGGCGGGCTGGGTGACGAAGAACTGCGTCGCCACGGGCGCGAGCGCGCGGACGACGCCGCGCGCATCCTTGTCGGCCAGGATGCCGAGGACGAACGTGATCTCGTCGAAGTCGAAATAGGTGCGGAGCGCCTCGGCGTGGGTCTCTGCGCCCGCCGGGTTGTGGGCCGCATCCACGAGGTTGCTGGGCTCGATGCCGATCAGCTGCAGCCGGCCGGGCGAGGTGGCCGTCGCGAACCCCTCCTCGACCAGGTCTGCTTTCAGGGGCTGAGTCCCTCGGCCGAGGAAGGTCTCGACCGCAGCGACCGCGACCGCGGCGTTCTGCGCCTGGTGGTCGCCGTACAGCGGCAGGAAGACGTCCTCGTAGGTGGCTGCACGACCGCGTACGGTCACCAGCTGCCCGCCGACAGCGACCCGGGTCGATGCGACGTCGAAGTCGCGCGGCTGCTCCGAGAACGTGGACTCGGTCAGTGCGGCCGCTTCGCGCAACACCCGGTCGGCCTCGGGAACCTGGGCCGACGAGACGACGTCGGCGGACGGCTTCACGATGCCGGACTTGGTGCGCGCGATAGCCTCGACGGTGTCGCCCAGCGCTTTGGTGTGATCCAGGGCGATCGGGGTGAACACGGCCACCTGGCCGTCGCCGACGTTGGTGGAGTCCCACTCGCCGCCCATGCCGACCTCGATCACCGCGACGTCCACGGGAGCATCTGCGAACGCGGCGTAGGCCAGCGCGGTCAGAGCCTCGAAGAACGTCAGCGGCGCCTTGCCCGCGTCCGTGAGCTCCGCATCCACGATGTCGAGGTACGGGGTGATGTCCTCCCAGTTGCGCACCAGCGACTCGTCGTCGATCGGCTCGCCGTCGATCACGATGCGCTCGTTGAAGCGCACGAGGTGCGGGCTCGTCAAGAGGCCCGTGCGGAGCCCGTAGGCCCGCAGCAGGCTCTCCGCGATGCGGCTCGTCGACGTCTTCCCGTTCGTCCCGGTGATGTGGATGATCGGGTACGCGCGCTGCGGATCACCCAGCAGTTCGACGGCGCGGCGCGTGGCATCCAGCCGGCGCTCGGGCGCGCCTTCGCCGACGCGCGCCAGCAGAGCCTGGTACACGGCCTCGGCGCGCTCTCGGAAGTCTCCCTCGTCGGTCACCGCTTCTCCTCCAGAATCCTCATGCTCAGCCTCATGACAGTTTGGTCACGCCCACAGTGAAGGCACCGGCGTTGGCGAACTGCCCCGCCCCGAACCGCTGCTCGAACACCGCACGGTCGTCGGACGCCCCGCCGGAGGACGATTCGGCGGCCGACAGCTGCACCGCCAAGGCCAGTGTCTCCGCCGCGATGTCGACATCGACGGCGAGGTCGAGCGCTCGCACGTCGTCCTCGTGCTCGAAGGCCAGGTCGAGGCGGATGCGGTCGCTCACGTCCAGCCCGGCTGCCTTCCGGGTGTCCTGCACGGCGCGGATGATGTCCCGGGCGAGCCCCTCCGCCTCCAGCTCCGGGGTGGTCGCGGTGTCGAGCAGGACGAAGCCGCCGCCGGCGAGCAGCGCAAGAGCCGCGGTGCCGTCGCCGCCGGACGCCGTCTCCAAGACGAGGTCGTACTCCCCCTCCGCCAGCTCGATGCCGCCGACCGTCACGACGCCGTCGATCTCCGTCCAGTCGCCTGCCCGCGCGGCCTGGATGACCTGCTGCACCTGCTTGCCGAGACGCGGGCCTGCTGCGCGGGCGTTGACCGTCAGCCTGCTCGTGATGCCGTAGCGTGCGGCGCTGTCGTCCTGCAGCTCGACGAGCTCCACCGACTTGACGTTCAGCTCGTCGCGCAGGATGCCCTCGAACGGACGCAGCGCCTCGGCGTTGGCCGCCACGACGGTCAGCGACGCGAGCGGAAGACGCACGCGCCGGCCGGCCTGCTTGCGCAGGGACAGGGCGGTCGAGCTGATCGCGCGGATACGGTCCATCGCATCCGCCAGGGCGTCGTCCGCCGGGAACTCGTCCGCGTCCAGCCAGTCGGTGAGGTGCACACTACGGCCGCCGGTGAGGTCCTTCCAGATCCGCTCGCTCACGAGCGGGAGGAGGGGCGCGGCGACCTGTGTGAACGTCTCCAGGACCGTGTAGAGCGTGTCGAACGCCTCCGACCCGGCTCCCGACTCGTCGACGCCGGCCCAGAACCGGTCTCGCGAGCGCCGCACATACCAGTTGGTGAGCACGTCGGCGAAGTCGCGCAGCTTTGCGGCCGCGAGGGTCGAGTCCAGCGCATCCAGATCGGCAGTGACGGCCTCCACCAGATCGCGCGTCTTGGCGAGCAGGTAGCGGTCGAGCACATCCGTGGAGGCGGTGGACCGCTTGGCCTCATACCCGGTCGCGTTGGCGTACAGCGAGAAGAAGTACCACGTGTTCCACAGCGGGAGCAGGACCTGGCGGACCCCTTCGCGGATGCCCTCCTCGGTGACGACGAGGTTGCCGCCGCGCAGCACCGGGCTCGACATCAGGAACCAGCGCATCGCATCCGACCCGTCGCGGTCGAACACCTCGTTGACGTCCGGATAGTTGCGCAGCGACTTCGACATCTTCTGACCGTCGCTGCCGAGCACGATGCCGTGGCTGATGACGTTCTTGAACGCCGGACGGTCGAACAGCGCGGTCGCGAGCGTGTGCAGCAGGTAGAACCAGCCGCGGGTCTGCCCGATGTACTCGACGATGAAGTCGGCCGGGTTGTGGCTGTCGAACCAGTCCCGGTTCTCGAACGGGTAGTGCACCTGGGCGAACGGCATCGACCCGGAGTCGAACCACACGTCCAGCACGTCCGGGATGCGGCGCATGGTCGAGCGACCGGTCGGGTCGTCCGGGTTCGGGCGGGTCAGGTCGTCGATGAACGGCCGGTGCAGATCCGGCTCGCCCGCCGCGTTGAGCGGCAGGCGGCCGAAGTCGCGCTCCAGGGCCGCAAGCGACCCGTACACATCCACTCGCGGGTAGGCCGGGTCGTCGCTCTTCCACACGGGGATGGGCGACCCGAAGTAGCGATTCCGCGACACCGACCAGTCGCGGGCGCCGGCCAGCCACTTGCCGAACTGGCCGTCCTTGACGTTCTCGGGCACCCAGGTGATCTGCTGGTTGAGCTCGCCCATCCGGTCGCGGAAGTCCGTGACGCGCACGAACCAGCTCGACACCGCCTTGTAGATGAGCGGATTGCGGCAGCGCCAGCAGTGCGGGTACGAGTGCTCGTAGCTCGCCTGGCGGAGCAGCCGGCCCTCCTCCTTCAGCATCCGGGTGAGGGGCTTGTTCGCGTCGAAGACCTGCAGGCCGGCGACCTCGGCGACATCCGGCAGGAACCGGCCGCCGTCGTCCACCGAGATGATGACCGGGATGCCTGCCTTCTCGGTGACCCGCTGGTCGTCCTCGCCGTAAGCGGGCGCCTGGTGGACGATGCCCGTGCCGTCCTCGACGGTGACGTAGTCGTCGACGAGGATGCGCCACGCGTTCCGGGTGCCCCACTTCTCGGTGTCGGCGTAGAAGTCCCAGAGGCGGTCGTACTCGACGCCCTCGAGCTCAGCGCCACGGACCGTGCCGGAGACGGCGGCCAGGGCGTCGGCGGCCGACTCGTAGCCGAGGTCCTTGGCGTAGTTGCCGACCAGGCTGGTCGCCAGAAGGTAGCGCCCGCTCAGCACCTGCTGGTCGGGCTCGCCGTACGAGTCGGCGGCGCCGTTCGGGCCGGACGGGACGACCGCGTACTCGATGTCGGGACCGACGGCGAGGGCGAGGTTCGTCGGCAGGGTCCAGGGCGTCGTGGTCCAGGCGAGAGCGCGCACCCCGGTGAGGCCCAGGGACTCCGCCTTGGCGCCGACCAGGGGGAAGGTCACGGTGACCGTCTGGTCCTGCCGCATCTTGTAGACGTCGTCGTCCATCCGCAGCTCGTGGTTGGACAGCGGGGTCTGGTCGCGCCAGCAGTACGGGAGCACGCGGTAGCCCTCGTACGCGAGACCCTTCTCGTGCAGCTGCTTGAACGCCCAGATGACCGACTCCATGTAGGTGGTGTCGAGCGTCTTGTAGTCGTTGTCGAAGTCGACCCAGCGCGCTTGGCGGGTGACGTACTCGCGCCACTCCCGGGTGTAGCGCAGCACGGAGTCCTTCGCGGCCTGGTTGAAGGCGGCGAGCCCCATCTCCTCGATCTGGCTCTTGTCGGTGATGCCGAGCTGCCGCTCCGCCTCCAGCTCAGCGGGGAGACCGTGGGTGTCCCATCCGAAGCGGCGTTCCACCTTCTTGCCGCGCATCGTCTGGAAGCGCGGGAAGACATCCTTCGCGTAGCCGGTCAGCAGATGACCGTAGTGCGGCAGGCCGTTGGCGAAGGGAGGGCCGTCGTAGAAGACCCACTCCTCGGCGTTGTGCCGGTTGTCGATGGAGGCGCGGAAGGTCCCGTCCTGGTCCCAGAACTTCAGGACGTCGGTCTCGATCTCGGGGAAGACCGGGCTCGCGCTGACGTCGGGGCGCTGCGACTCATCGTCCGCGGCGGACTTGGGGTACGGCATCTCACTCCTGGCAGGTTCTCGTGCTGCACGAGGACGCCGGACGTTCGCACGCCCGTCGCGGTACCACCCCGCTTGCCCCACCCGCCGCCGGTGCCGGACGGAGCCTCTCATTCTTCGGCTGTGACGGGCCGGACCCGTTCGGTTCTAGTGAGCGCCGCTTGCGCGACGGCCGTTCTTCCGAAGACTCGCCGGTGATGGCCGGGTCAGTGTCTGTGCGTCCATCGTACCGGGTTCGGGGCTCGCCCGTCCCGCTGGCGGGCGAATGCGGTGGTTCGTCACGACTGCGGGTGCTCGCGCAGCCGCAGTCGTGACGAGAGGCAGCAGTCGCGACCCATCGCCCCGTCAGGCGAAGAGGGCGGCGTAGCCGGCGCAGACCGGCGCGACAGCCTCCCGGACGAGCGGGGTGAGCGGACCGCGGCGCACGCCCGCCCGCGCCCACGCTGCGGCAGCGGAGACGGCGGCGCCGACGACGGCCGTGGCTGCAGCACGCGGGAGCAGAGCGTCCGCCGACGCACCCGTGCGCGCGGCGAGAAACGATTGGAGGCTGCGCACCAGCCCGAGAAACCGCGGCAGCGCCGAGGCCTGCAGTTCCGCGTCCGTCCCCATGAGCTCCACCTGGGTGACGGCGAGCGGAAGGCGTCCGGGACCGAAGGAATCGGCGAGACGCGTGATCGCCTCGAGCACCGCATCCATCGGCGGGAGTGCCGGGTCGACGACGGCGGCGGTCGCATCGAAAGCGGCGAGCGCCTCATCCACCTCCAGCCAGAGGAGGTCGCTCTTGGCGGCGAAGTAGTTGAAGAAGGTGGCCCGGCTGACGCCGGCGCGGCGCGCGATGTCGTCGACGGTGGTGCGGGCGTAGGTCTGCTCGAGGAACAGTTCGGCGGCCGCCTCGGCGATCATGCCGCGCGAGGACGAGCGCGGACGACCGGAGCCGGACGGTCGCGTGGAATGCGGGAGAGCCATCCTGCGTTCCCCCCTCGTGCAATTATTGGACCCGGTCCACATATTAATCCGTTCCGAAGGACACCTGTGACTACCACCATCAGCCCCGTCCGCAGCGAGACCGACCGCCCGGGGATCACCCCGGGGACCGCCCGCCGCGTCACCATCGCATCGTTCGTCGGAACGGCGCTCGAGTCGTACGACTTCTACCTCTACGCGTACTTCGCCGCGTTCTTCGTCGGCCCGCTGTTCTTCACCCCGCTCGGTTCGTTCGGGGGCACGCTCGCGGGCTTCCTGGCCATCGCCGCCGGCTTCGTCATCCGGCCGATCGGCGCGATCGTGTTCGGGAACCTGGGCGACCGGATCGGACGCCGCCCGACCCTGCTGATCACCATCCTGCTCATGGGCATCAGCACAGGACTGGTGGGCGTGCTGCCGACGTATGCGGCGGCCGGATGGTTCGGCGCGATCGCGATCGTGCTGCTGCGCCTCGTGCAGGGCTTCTCGGTCGGCGGCGAGTGGGGCGGCTCCATCCTCCTCGCCACGGAGTACGCCAACCCGAAGCGTCGCGGTTTCTACGCGGCACTCCCCCAGCTCGGCTCGCCGGTCGGCTCCATCCTGAGCGCCGTCGTGTTCATCGTGCTGACCCTGAGCATGTCGTCGGCCGACCTCGCGTCGTGGGGATGGCGGATCCCGTTCCTCACGGCGTTCCCGCTGCTGCTCGTCTCGCTCTACCTGCGCTGGTCGATCGACGAGACCCCGGTGTTCCGCAAGCTCCTGGAGACAGGGACGCGCGACCGCTTCCCGATCGTCGACGTGTTCGTGAAGGCTCCGGCCGGGTTCGTGATCGGGATCGGCGCGGCCATCCTCGGAATCGGCTCCTACTCCCTGATGAACACCTACATGATCGACTACGGCACGGGTGTGCTGAAATTCCCCTACCAGGACATCCTCGTGGCGACGACGATCGGAGGCCTGCTCCAGCTGGTGACGATCCCGCTGTTCGGGCTGTGGGCCAACCGGATCGGGTCCGCGCGGGTCGTCGTCATCGGCGCGATCGGGACGTTGATCGTCGCGTTCCCGATGTACTTCCTCCTGCAGTACGCGACCTTCGGCATCCTCGTGGGCAGCATGATCATCGGCGGCATCCTGCCGACGCTCGCGTGGGCGGGGCTCGGCGGGCTGATGTCCGACCTGTTCCCGGGCGAGGTGCGCTACAGCGGCCTGTCGGTCGCGTACAGCATCGCGGCGCTGCTGACCTCCTTCGTCTCCCCGCTCACCAAGGTGTTCGGCCAGGCAACCGGCAACGCCTGGTGGCACCCCGGTATCGTGCTCGCGGTCATGTCCGTGATCACCCTGGTCGCCGCCCTCTACGCCGCCCGGAGGAAGCCCATCGTCGACGAGGTGTGAGCGCTTTCGGTACGATTGACGGGATCCCACACTCAGGCACCCCGTGGACACGGTGCCGTACATATCGACTCGGAGGACCCTCATGAGCGCGCACAGCGTACCCGACAAGCCCGCCCTGGAGGGACTGGAGTCGAAGTGGGGTGAGCGCTGGCAGGCCGACGGCACGTTCCGGTTCGACCGGGATGCGGCGCTCGCAGCCGGCCGCGACGGGGTCTACTCGATCGACACTCCGCCGCCGACCGCCTCGGGGTCGCTGCACATCGGCCACGTCTTCAGCTACACGCACACGGACGTCGTGGCGCGGTTCCACCGCATGCGCGGCCAGAAGGTGTTCTACCCGATGGGGTGGGACGACAACGGGCTGCCGACCGAGCGGCGCGTCCAGAACTACTACGGCGTCCGCTGCGACCCGTCGCTCCCCTACGACCCGGACTTCGTCGCGCCCTTCGAGGGCGGAGACAACAAGAGCACGAAGGCCGCCGACCAGAAGCCGATCTCGCGCCGCAACTTCATCGAGCTGTGCGAGCGGCTGACGGTCGAGGACGAGAAGCAGTTCGAGGCGCTCTGGCGCATGCTCGGCCTGTCCGTCGACTGGTCGCAGACCTACCGGACCATCGGCCACGACTCGCTGCGCGTCTCGCAGCTGGCGTTCCTGCGCAACATCGAGCGCGGGGAGGCCTACCAGGCGCTGGCGCCGACGCTGTGGGACATCACGTTCCGCACGGCCGTCGCGCAGGCCGAGCTGGAGGACCGCGAACAGCCGAGCGCCTACCACCGGGTGACCTTCCACGGCCCCGCCGGTCCCGTCTTCATCGAGACGACCCGGCCGGAGCTGCTGCCCGCCTGCGTGGCGCTGGTCGCGCATCCCGACGACGAGCGCTACCAGCCGCTGTTCGGGACGACCGTGCGCACCCCGCTGTTCGACGTGGAGGTGCCGGTCGTCGCCCACCACCTGGCCCAGCCGGACAAGGGATCGGGCATCGCCATGATCTGCACGTTCGGCGACATCACCGACGTGACCTGGTGGCGGGAGCTCGACCTGCCCAACCGGACGATCATCGGCTTCGACGGCCGCATCCTCCCGGAGCCGCCCGAGGCGATCACGACGGAGGCCGGCAGGGCGGCCTACGCGGAGCTCGCCGGCAAGACGGTGTTCTCGGCCAAGCAGGCGGTCGTCGAGCTGCTGCGCGCCTCCGGCGACCTCGTCGGCGAGCCCAAGCCCATCCAGCACCCGGTGAAGTTCTTCGAGAAGGGCGACCGCCCGCTCGAGATCGTCTCGACCCGCCAGTGGTACGTGAAGAACGGTGCGCGCGACGAGGAGCTGCGGCAGCGGCTGATCGAGCTCGGCCGCGAGATCGACTGGCACCCCGACTTCATGCGGATCCGCTACGAGAACTGGGTGAACGGACTCACCGGCGACTGGCTGATCTCGCGCCAGCGGTTCTTCGGCGTGCCCATCCCGATCTGGTACCCGTTGGACGCCGAGGGCGATCCGGTCTTCGACCAGCCGATCCTGCCGACCGAGGACCAGCTCCCGGTCGACCCGTCGACGGACGTGCCGCCGGGGTTCACGGAGGTGCAGCGCGGACAGGCGGGCGGGTTCAGCGGCGAGGTCGACGTGATGGACACCTGGATGACGTCCTCGCTCACACCGCAGCTCGCGGGAGGCTGGAAGCGCGGCCCGAACGGGACAGACGACGAGCTGTTCGACGTCGTGTTCCCCTTCGATCTGCGTCCTCAGGGCCAGGACATCATCCGGACCTGGCTGTTCTCGACACTGCTGCGCGCAAAGCTGGAGGCGGATGTCGCACCCTGGCGCAATGCCGCCCTCTCCGGCTTCATCGTCGACCCGGACCGCAAGAAGATGTCGAAGTCCAAGGGCAACGTGGTCACGCCCGCCGACATCCTGGAGCGGCACGGGTCCGACGCGGTGCGCTACTGGGCCGCGTCCAGCCGCCTGGGCACCGACGCGTCGTTCGATCCGCAGAATCCGACGCAGATCAAGATCGGCCGCCGGCTCGCGATCAAGCTGCTCAACGCGGCCAAGTTCATCCTCGGATTCGACGAGCCCGCCTCGCTCGACCTCGATCAGGTGACCAGCCCGCTCGACCGCAGCATGCTCCAGAACCTCGCCGGTGTGGTCGCGGACGCGACGGCCGCGCTCGAAGGCTACGACCACGCCCGGGCGCTGGAGATCACCGAGACGTTCTTCTGGACGTTCTGCGACGACTACCTCGAGCTCGTGAAGGAGCGTGCGTACGGCGAGGCGAGCGCCGAGCAGGTCTCGGCCCTCGTCGCCCTCCGCATCGCCCTGTCGGCCTTCCTGCGGCTGCTCGCGCCGGTGCTGCCGTTCGCGGCGGAGGAGGCGTGGAGCTGGTTCCAGGAGGGATCGGTCCACGTCGCCGCCTGGCCGCAGGCGACCGAAACGGCACGCGAGTGGAGCTCCGACCGCGAGGTCCTGGCGATCGTGGGCCGGGCCCTGACCGGGATCCGCGGTGCCAAGACCGCGGCGAAGGCATCGCAGCGCACGCCGGTCGATTCGGCCGTCATCGCCGGGCCTCCCGCCGAGATCGCGGCCGTCGAGGCCGCCGCGGGCGACCTCCGCTCGGTGGGCAGAATCGACGACCTGCGGTTCGCCTCCGCGGATGAGCTGGTGGTCACCGATATCGTGCTGGCCACGGCCCCGAGCGAGGAGGAACGATGACGGTGACCGTCAGACCGGTGCAGGACAACGAGTTCTTCACCTGGCTCGACCTCTACGCGGGTTACGGCGACTTCTACGAAAGTCCCGTGACCGATGAGAAGGCGCTCCTCGTCTGGAGCTGGATCTCCGACTCCGGGAACGAGCTGGAGGCTTACTTCGCCGTCGATGAGGAGGGCCTGCCGATCGGGCTGGCGCACGTGCGCGAGTTCGCCCGTCCCCTCGACGGGAGCAAGGGTCTGTACCTCGACGACCTGTTCGTGGCGCCCGGTGCACGCGGCTCGGGAGCCGGCTCGGCACTGCTGGATGCGCTGCGCGAGGCCGCCAAGGATCGCGGCCTGTCGGTCGTTCGCTGGATCACGGCGAAGGACAATGCGACGGCGCGGCGCCTGTACGACAGGTTCGCTGAGAAGACAAGCTGGGTCACCTACGATCTCGTCCCCTGAACCTGACCGTTATATGGTCGGAGCACGCGCCGGATTCACAACCGGGCGCGCCCATGCGAACGGAGGAATCCATGTCGATCGAGGTTCGACCGGTCAGGGACGGCGATTTCTTCGCCTGGCTCGATGTCTACGCGAAGTATGCCGAGTTCTATAACACCCAGCTGACCGACCAGAAAGCACTTCTGCTGTGGTCCTGGCTCACGGACGCCGATCACGAGGAGAGCGGCTACGTGGCCGTCGACGGCGAACGCGTGCTCGGCCTCGCCCACGTGCGGGAGTTCGCTCGCCCGCTGGAGGGCGACCGTGGCCTGTTCCTGGACGACCTGTTCGTGGTCGACGAGGAGCGGGGCCGGGGCGTGGGAGCCGCACTCATCCAGAAGGCACGATCGCTCGCCGAGGAGCGGGGACTCGGGGTGGTCCAGTGGATCACCGCGCAGGACAACACGACGGCGCAGAAGCTCTACGACGACGTCGCGACCCGCACATCGTGGGTCACATACGAGATCGACCTGACGAAAGCCCGCGCGAGCGGACAGGGCGGCGAACCGGCGGACAGCGCCGACTCCTCAGGCGGGCAGTCCGAGACCGGGGACGCGGAAGCGGCCCACACGACGGCCGGCCGCGGCTGATGCAGCTCGGAACCCGCTGGCCCGTTGGAGAACAGGCCCCCGCCTCCTTGCCCGAGGTCGTCGCCTTCGCCGTGCAGACGGTCGAGGAGGAGCTCGTGGCCACGGACGTCGAGACCACCGGCTGGAACTGGACGCTCACCTGGCTCGAGGCGAAACCGGTCGTGACGCTCGACGACGGCACCGAGATCCACTACAACCCGCAGGAGGACTCGGCGACCATCACGCAGCCGGTCGAGGCCGACACGTCGGACTACGACGTGGACGAGGCGTAGCGCGCGGGTCGACGCGCTGCGTCAGCGCCGCAGCTGCGGGAATGCGCGGATAGCAGCATCCCGTGTCCGCTCGACGTGCGCCACACGCTCGGCGTACGCCACCGCGTCGAAGGGACGCACGCCCCAGGCGATGAGCGCATGTCCGAGGCGCAGGGCGAAACGGCGGGTCAGCGGACGATAGACGGAGACCGGGACCGCAGTCATGACGGTTGTCCTTCCGGGATGGGCTCGGCAGCCGGCACCTGGGCGGACGCCGACAGGATCAGACGGGACGCGACGAGCGCGAGAACGACCACGAGGCCGCCGCCGATGACGAACGGCAGTCGGAGGTCGATGCGGGCGACGAACCCGCCGAGGACGGTGGCGATCGGGGTCATCCCCCAGCCGATGGTGCGGACGATGCCGAGGGCCCTGCCGAGCATGGCGTTCGGGATGACGGCCTGCCGGAGGGCGCCCCAGGGCACGTTCCAGACGGCGACCCCGAACGCGCCCACGGCGTAGGCGGCGATCGCGGCCCACACGTCGGTGGAGAGGCCCACCGCGAGGATGCCCAGGCCGCTGACCAGGATCGACCAGAACATCACGCGGCCGCGGCCGAAACGCGCGACGAAGCGACTGGAGACGAGCGCGCCGGCCAGCGCACCCACCCCGACTGCGGCGGTCACGACACCGATCAACGCCGCGGGGATGGCGAACGTCTGCAGCAGGAGCAGGACGACGCTCCCCTGCGCGAACGCCAACGCGGACGCCGTGGTCGAGGTGAGCAGGATCATCCCGCGCAGGAATCGCTGCTGCCAGAGGAAGCCGATGACCGCGGGAAGCGATGGCCTGGTGCCGAGCATCCCATCCACTCGGTCCGGCTGGTGAGCGTGCGCCGCCGCGACCGGGATGCTCAACGCCAGCATCCCGGCGACCAGGAAGCCGGCGCCTGTCAGCCAGATCGGGAGCACGATCGCCACGGCGAACAGGAATCCCGCGATCGGAGTGGCGATGAAATTCTGGATGGTGATCTCAGCCGACTGCATCCTCCCGTTCGCGCGGTCCAGCTGGTCGCGCGACACGAGGGCGGGGACGACCGTCGACGTCGCATTGTCGAAGACCGTCTCCCCCAGCCCGAAGGCCAGCACGCAGCCGTAGAGCAGCCAGATGGTCAGCGTGTCGGTCGAGATCAGCACCGCGAGCACGGCGGCGACTGCGAAGCGCAGCGAGTTCGCCACGGCCATCGCGAGCCGGCGGTCGACACGGTCGAGGAGCATTCCGGCGGGGATGCCGAAGAGCAGCCACGGCAGGAACGTCACCGCGCTCACGCCGGCGATGAGCGCCGGGTCGCGGGTGAGCGTCGTCGCGATCAGCGGAACGGCCGTGCGGCCGAGACCGTCCGCGAAGTTGCTGGCGATCGCGGCGGTCCACAACCGGGCGAAGCCTGCGCCCAGTGGAGTCGCCGCCGCGGCCATCAGCGGTCCTCCTGCTCCACCAGGGGGAAGGCGTTGAACTGGATCTGGACCCGCTTGCGCTCGCCCTGCTCGTCGACTGCGGTCCGAGTGGCTGCGTCGCCGTCTTTCGCGCCGCTGTCGGATGCCGCCTTCCACTTCTCCTTCAACCGCTCCTGGAGCGCGTAGTACTCACGCCCGAATTCCGCCAGCTGCTCACGCGTGACCTCCAGATGCGAGGTGGAGAGCGTGCTCGCCTCCATCCATTCGAAGCCGAAGGTGTCGAGTCCGCGCCGCAGGAAGGTCGCGAGCCGACGCTCATTGTTCTGCTGCCAGCCGAGCGAGATCAACTCGTTCGCTTCTCGGCCGGCGGGAGTGCCGAGCGTCTCCGGGGAGCCGATGGTGACGCCGCCCGGGGCCATCCGCCACCAGCGCTCGCGTCCCGAGCCGCGCTCCGTGTCCTCCACGATGATGTCGTGCTTGGCCAGCTGACGCAGGTGGTAGCTCGTCGCTCCGCTCGCCTCCCCCAGCCGTTCAGCCAGCATGCTGGCGGTCGCCGGACCGAAGTCCGAGAGCTCGTTCATGATCTCCACCCGGAGGGGGTGCGCCAGGGCGCGGAGAGCCGTCAGGTCGAGGGCATTGTGCCAGGGCGCCGGCGCTTCCGCGGCGCTCGGATCGACGGGCGCTTCCTCGTTCGTCATGCCTTCAGGTTAGCGATGCAAAGAGTTCTTTGCAACCTCTTCTTTGCATTCTGTTCTTTGCAATAATGGCTTTGTACGCCTTCCCTTCCCCGGCCACTCGGGTTGTCTAGGCTGAGGAGATGGCCGACACCGCAAATCCCTTCTTCTCGCTGAGCACGCTCCCCTACCAGCTGCCGCCCTTCGCGGAGATCCGGGATGAGCACTATCGCCCGGCCTTCGAGCAGGGCTTCCAGGAGCAGCTGGCCGAGATCGAAGCGATCGTCGGCTCCTACGAGCCCGTCACGTTCGTGAACACGATGCTCCCCCTCGAGCGGTCGGGTCAGACGCTCAACCGGGTGGCGGAGGTCTTCTTCAACAAGAGCTCCTCGGACAGCACCGACTTCACGAATGAACTGGAGGAGGAGATCGCTCCGCTCCTCTCCGCGCACCACGACGCCATCCGCCTGAATCCGGCGCTGTACGCGCGCATCGCGTCGCTTCACGAGCGCCTCGACGACCTCGGCCTCGACGCGGAGTCGCGCTACCTCGTCGAGCGATATCACACCGAGTTCACCCTTGCCGGCGCAGGGCTCGACGAGGCGGATAAGGAGCGGCTGCGCGAGTACAACCAGCGCCTGTCAACGCTCACCACGCGCTTCGAGAAGAACCTCCTCGCCGACACCAACGACCTCGCCGTCGTCTTCGACACCGCGGAAGAACTCGCCGGTCTGGGCGAAAGCGAGCTCTCCGCCGCTGCACAGGCCGCGGCCGATCGCGGACTCGAGGGAAAGTACGTGGTCACCCTCGTGCTGCCGACCGGCCACCCGTGGCTCGCCGACCTCACCCGGCGGGAGGCGCGCGAACGCATCATGACCGCCTCCCGTGCCCGGGGAATCCGTGGCGGAGACCATGACAACCGCGACCTCGTGCTCGAGATCACCCGGCTTCGCGCCGAGCGCGCCCGCCTGCTCGGCTTCGACACGCACGCAGCGTACGTCACCGCCGATGAGACCGCCCGCACGCCGGAGGCCGTCGCGGACATGCTCGGCCGACTCGCGCCGGCGGCCGCCCGCAACGCCGCCGCCGAACAGGCCGACCTGCAGCGGCAGCTGGATGCCGGCGACGGGGAGGCGGACACGGTCCGGGCCTGGGACTGGGCGTACCTGACCGGCAAGGTCCGCGCCGAGAAGTACGACGTCGACCTGGCAGCGATGCGCCCCTACTTCGAGGCCGAACGTGTGCTGCACGACGGAGTGTTCTTCGCGGCGAACCGGCTCTACGGCCTCACCTTCACGGAGCGCCCCGACCTCGTCGCCTACCACCCGGAGGCTCGGGTGTTCGAGGTCCGCAACGAGGACGGGTCGGAGCTGGGGCTCTACCTCCTCGACCTCTACACGCGCGACTCGAAACGCGGCGGCGCGTGGATGAACAACCTGGTCGCGCAGTCCGCTCTGCTCGACACCCCTACCGTCGTCGTCAACAACCTCAACGTGCCGAAGCCCGGCGCCGGCGAGCCCACACTCCTCACGTACGACGAGACGAACACACTCTTCCACGAGTTCGGGCATGCGCTGCACGGTCTGTTCGCCCGGGTCACGTATCCGAAGTTCGCGGGCACGAACGTGTTCCGCGACTTCGTCGAGTTCCCGAGCCAGGTCAATGAGATGTGGATGCTGTGGCCGGAGGTCCTCGAGAACTACGCCGTCCACTACACGACGGGCGAACGGATGCCGCAGGAGCTGGTCGACAAGCTGCAGGCCTCGGAGTCGTTCAACCAGGGCTTTGCCACGAGCGAGTATCTCGCCGCTGTCCTGCTCGACCAGGCCTGGCACCGCATCACCGCCGACGACAAAGTCACCGATGTCGCAGCCTTCGAGGCGGACGCCCTGACGACCGTCGGCCTCGACAATCCCGCCGTGCCGCCGCGCTACTCGAGCACGTACTTCGCGCACACGTTCTCCGGCGGATACGACGCCGGCTACTACTCGTACATCTGGAGCGAAGTGCTCGATGCCGACACGGTCGAGTGGTTCCGTGAGAACGGTGGGCTGACCAGGGCCAACGGCGACCGCTTCCGCTCCCGGTTGCTCGGCGTCGGAGGCTCCAAGGACCCGCTCGAGGCGTACCGCGACTTCCGCGGACGGGATGCGGACATCGAGCCGTTGCTCAAGCGCCGCGGCCTGAACGGCTGAGCTGCCGACCGGCCCGGATCAGGCCGACTTCTCCTCGCGACGCGGACGATGCGGGACGATGGTCGGCGCTGCGTTCTCGAGCACAGCCTCCTTCGTCACGACCACGCGTGCCACCTCGGAGCTGGACGGCACCTCGAACATGATCGGGCCGAGCACCTCCTCCATGATGGCGCGGAGCCCGCGGGCACCCGTCTTGCGCAGCACGGCCAGGTCGGCGATGGACTCGAGAGCGTCGTGCTCGAACTCGAGCTGCACGCCGTCGAGCTCGAACATGCGCTGATACTGCCGGACCAGCGCGTTCTTCGGCTCGGTGAGGATCTGCATGAGCGCATCCTGGTCGAGCGGGGTCACGGTGGTCACGACCGGGAGGCGGCCGATGAACTCCGGGATCAGACCGAACTTGTGCAGGTCCTCCGGGAGGACCTCGCTGAAGAGGTTGATGTCATCGCCCTTGGAGTGCAACGGGGCGCCGAAGCCGATGCCCTTCTTGCCGGCCCGCGAGGAGATGATCTCTTCGAGGCCCGCGAACGCGCCGGCCACGATGAAGAGCACGTTCGTGGTATCGATCTGGATGAATTCCTGATGGGGATGCTTGCGGCCGCCCTGCGGCGGCACCGACGCGACGGTGCCCTCCAGGATCTTCAACAGCGCCTGCTGCACACCCTCGCCCGACACGTCCCTCGTGATCGACGGGTTCTCGGCCTTGCGGGCGATCTTGTCGACCTCGTCGATGTAGATGATGCCGGTCTCAGCCCGCTTGACGTCGTAGTCCGCGGCCTGGATGAGCTTCAGCAGGATGTTCTCGACGTCTTCGCCGACATAGCCGGCCTCCGTCAGCGCCGTGGCGTCCGCCACGGCGAACGGCACGTTGAGCCGGCGGGCGAGGGTCTGCGCGAGGTAGGTCTTGCCGCATCCGGTCGGTCCGATCAGCAGGATGTTGGACTTCGCGATCTCGACGTCGTCCATCGCATCGGCAGCCGTGATGGTCTGCTTGGCACGAACCCGCTTGTATTGGTTGTAGACCGCCACAGCCAGAGCCCGCTTGGCCGCCTCCTGGCCGATGACGTACTCCTCCAGGAACCCGAAGATCTCCTTCGGCTTCGGAAGGTCGAACTCGCTCGACGCCTCCTCGCCCGCCTCGGCGAGCCGCTCCTCGATGATCTCGTTGCAGAGCTCGACGCATTCGTCGCAGATGTACACGCCTGGACCGGCGATCAGCTGCTGCACCTGCTTCTGGCTCTTGCCGCAGAAGGAACACTTGAGCAGATCGGCGCTTTCCCCGATGCGTGCCATCCCTCTCCCCACCTTCGTCGTGTCTGTTCCGTCGAGCCTAACCCGCGCTGCCGACAATGGCGCGCACCTCGCGCCTAATTGCTTCACGCGGCGATTCTGCTCGCAGCAGATCGGTCCGGTTCCTAGAGCGTCCAGGTCACAGCAGGTGACGGAAGTAACGCTCGGGCGCGTCCAGGAACGACCGCCAGTGCGTGACGATCTCCAGGTCCTCCCACCGCGACTCGCGCATCCCCCACTCGCCCAGCTCCAGGATGTGCGCGCCGGGCAGCGCGGCCAGGATCGGCGAGTGCGTCGCGCACAGCACCTGCGTGCCGCGTCCCACCATGTCGTTCAGCTCGGAGAGCCACGTCAGCGTGGATCCGAACGAGAGCGCCGCCTCCGGCTCATCCAGGCAGGCGAAGCCCGTGACGTGGAACGGGTTGTTGAGCTTGTTGACCAGCAGATCGTTGAACGACTCGCCGTGGCTGAGGGAGTGGAGGTGTCCGTCCGGGCCGTCCAGCGACTCCAGGTAGGTGTAGTACCCGTGCATCGTCTCGGCGCGGAGGAAGAAGCCCCACTTGGGCGTCCCGAGGCTGCGTTCCGTGCGCAGCCAGCCGCCGAGCGGCGACTCACTGGGTCGCGTGACGTGCGACCCGTTCGTGCTGCCGCCCTCCGGCGGCATCCCGTATGCGGTCGCGATGCCCTCGATGATGGTCGACTTGCCGCTCCCGTTCTCGCCCACCAGGAAGGTCACGCCATGCGGCAGCTCCAAGCCCTCGCGCAGCAACTGGGCGACCGCCGGGATCGACGCCGGCCAGACCGACGGGTCGAAGACCGCCTCGGGGTCGGCGTAGAGACGACGAACGGGGCGGACATCGAAGAGACCGCCCCGTTCCGCCATGCAGCGAAGGCTACTACTTGACCAGTGCCGGCAGCTGCTTGCGGCTGGTGAGCACCTGGTCGATCAGGCCGTACTCGAGAGCCTCGTCCGCGGACAGGATCTTGTCGCGGTCGATGTCCTTGTTGACCTGCTCCACCGAGCGGTTGGAGTGGCGCGAGAGCGTCTCCTCCAGCCAGGTGCGCATGCGCATGATCTCGTTCGCCTGGATCTCGATGTCCGACGCCTGGCCCTGGCCGGCCTCGCCGACGGCGGGCTGGTGGATCAGGATGCGCGCGTTCGGCAGCGCCAGGCGCTTGCCCGGCGTGCCGGCGGCGGTCAGCACGGCGGCGGCCGAGGCGGCCTGGCCGAGCACGACCGTCTGGATCTGCGGGCGGATGTACAGCATCGTGTCGTAGATCGCCGTCATCGCGGTGAACGAGCCACCGGGCGAGTTGATGTACATGACGATGTCGCGGTCCGGGTCCTGGCTCTCGAGCACGAGGAGCTGGGCCATGATGTCGTCGGCCGAAGCGTCATCCACCTGGACGCCGAGGAAGATGATGCGGTCCTCGAAGAGCTTCGCGTACGGGTCCTGCCGCTTGTAGCCGTAGGCCGTGCGCTCCTCGAAGCTGGGGAGGATGTAGCGGGCACCGGGCGCCTGGACGCCACCGAAGGCCTGACCGCCGAGCATTGGAGTGTTCATTGAAGTTTGTCCTTGTCCTTCCAGCGGCCTGCTACTTGGATCCCGCGTCGGTGCCGCCGCCGCCGGAGACGTCGAGCGCCGATTCGCGGATGTGGTCGACGAACCCGTACTCCAGCGCCTCCTGGGCGGTGAACCAGCGGTCGCGGTCACCATCGGCGTTGACCTGCTCGACGGACTTGCCCGTCGCCTCCGCCGTGATCTCGGCCAGGCGGTTCTTCATGTCGACGATCAGCTGAGCCTGGGTCTGGATGTCGCTGGCGGTCCCGCCGAAGCCGCCGTGCGGCTGGTGCAGCAGAACGCGCGCGTTCGGGGTGATGTAACGCTTGCCCTTCGTGCCGGACGTGAGGAGCAGCTGCCCCATCGACGCCGCCATGCCGATCCCGACGGTGACGATGTCGTTCGGGACGAACTGCATCGTGTCGTAGATGGCCATACCGGCGGTGATCGACCCGCCCGGAGAGTTGATGTAGAGGTAGATGTCCCGCTTGGGATCCTCTGCGGCCAGGAGCAGCAGCTTCGCGGCGATCTCGTTCGCGTTCTCGTCCCGGACCTCAGAACCGAGCCAGATGATGCGGTCCTTCAGCAGTCTGTCGAACACGCTGGGCTGGAAACCCATGTCGGCCATATTCGCTCCATTTCCTTTGTCGCTTGGGATCGAATCTATCGGAGCGCCGAGCGCATTTCGGTGCTGTTCGCCCTCGGCAGAGTGCGGCGCCTGTGCGGGGTCAGTCGTCGTCGAGGGCGGCCGCGTAGGCGGTCACGGCGCGGCCGTAGCGCGGGAGGTGGGGCGTGAGGGCGGCGAGGGCTTCGCGGAGGGCGTCGGCCGGCATCCCGTCGTCGAAGAGCGCTAGCGCGGCGAACGCTCGGGCGGCGTCGGCAAGTGGATGCGCCGGCTCGTCGGCGAGGAAGTCGCGCAGCAGGCTGAGCGCTTCGGCCGGACGCTCGAGGTTGCGGAGGGTGCTGGCGAGCTGGACGATCGCCTGGCCCCGGTACGGCTCGGCGAGGCCATGCGCGAGCGCGGCACGGTAGAAGGGCTCGGCGTCGGCCTCGCGGCCTGCGAAGTCGCGGGCGCCCGCGGCCTCGAACAGGGCCTCCGGGTCGTTCGCCGGCCGTTCGCCGACGAGGGCGTCGATCGCGGCGAGGGTCGCGGCTTCGTTGGAGTCGTCCGCGGCGGCCCAGACCGCATCCACTCGCTGCCGCCAGTCGTCCATGGGTGTTCCTTCGTCTGTGGGTCGGAGTCTGTGAGTGCGGTCTGCGGTCGCGATCTGTGGGTCGCAACACGCCGCCTCCCATGCTGTCAGACGGCGTGTTGCGTCCCATAGTTCCGTCTAGGCCCGGACGCACGGAAGCCGGGCCACGCGGAGTGCGTGGGCCCGGCTTCGGTGCGAGTGGCGGCGACGGTTACTGAGCGTCGGCCTTCTTCTTGGTGGAGCGCTTCTTGGGCTTCTCGTCGGCGGCGGGAGCTTCATCGGCGGTGGCCTCGGGCGCCTCGTCGGCGGCGGCGGCCTGCGGCTCGTCCGTGTCGGGCTCCTCCGCGTCGGCGATGGCCGTGAACTCAGCCAGGTCGACCGGCTTGCCGTTGCTGTCGACGACCTTCACCTTGCCGAGGACGATCGCGAGCGCCTTGTTGCGGGCGACCTCGCCGACCATCGACGGGATCTGGCCGTTCTCCGACAGGATCTTCACGAACTCGTTCGGGTCCATCCCGTACTGGGCGGCGCCCTGGACGAGGTACTGCGTGAGCTCGTCCTGGCTGACCTTGACGTCATTCTGCTGCGCGACCTCGTCGAGGAGGATCTGCGTGCGGAAGGTCTTCTCGCTGGACTCGGTGACCTCGGCGCGGTGGACGTCGTCCTCGAGGCGGTTCTCCTGCTCCAGGTGGCGGTGCACCTCGTCCTCGACGAGCTGCGCCGGAACCGGGATCTCGACCAGCTCGAGGAGCTTGTCGACCAGCTGGTCGCGGGCCGACGTGCCCTGCGCGAAGACCTTCGAGCGCTCGACCTGGCCGCGGAGGCTCTGACGCAGCTCGCCGATGGTGTCGAACTCGCTGGCGATCTGGGCGAAGTCGTCGTCGGCCTCGGGGAGCTCGCGCTCCTTGACGGCGTTCAGCGTGACGGTGATCTGCGCGTTCTCACCCTCGTGGTCGCCGCCCATGAGCGGTGCTTCGAACGTGGTGGTCTCGCCGGCGGTGAGCGTGTCGAGCGCCTCGTCGATGCCTTCGATGAGCTCGCCCGAACCGATCTCGTACGAGATGTTCGCTGCGGTGTCGACCTCCTCGTCGCCGATGACGGCGACCAGGTCGATCTGGGCGAAGTCGCCCTGCTTGGCGGGACGGTCGACCGTGACGAGGGTGCCGAAGCGGCTGCGGAGCTGGTCCAGCTCCTCCTCGACGTCGTCGACGCCGACCTCGGCCGCATCCACCGTGATGGTGATGTCGTCGAAGTCGGGGAGGGCCACCTCGGGGCGCACATCCACCTCGATCGTGAGGAGCAGGTCGCCCGAGAAGTCCTTCTCGTTCGGCCACTCCGTGATGTCGGCCTCCGGACGGCCGAGGGGACGCACGTCGTTCTCCTCCACCGCGAGGCGGTAGAAGCCGTCGAGGCCCTCGTTGACCGCGTGCTCCAGGACGGCGGCCTTGCCGACCCGCTGGTCGATGATGGGCGGCGGCACCTTGCCCTTGCGGAAACCGGGGATGGTCACCTGCTCGGCGATGTGCTCGTACGCGTGCTTGATGGAAGGCTCCAGCTCCTCCGGCGTCACCGAGATGGTGAGCTTGGTGCGGGTGGGGCTGAGCTTCTCGACCGTGGTCTTCACGATGTCTGGGTTCTCCTGAATGTTCGAACGGTGGTCTTCTCGCAAGGAACGAGGTCCTCGTCGGGGCGACAGGATTCGAACCTGCGACCTCCCGCTCCCAAAGCGGGCGCTCTAGCCAAGCTGAGCTACGCCCCGGCTTCTACGGTGCGAAAGACCAGGGGCAAGTCTACTGCACGCGGGGTGCCGCGCGCGTGTACTACGATGGTCGACGGCCGCAGCATGGAACGCGGCCACGGCGCCGCAGCAGCGGCCCCGGGGATGTAGCTCAATGGTAGAGCCTCAGTCTTCCAAACTGATTACGCGGGTTCGATTCCCGTCATCCCCTCCACAAGGTCCGCGAGCGCTCGCGAACAGCCCCGGCTTCGGGTGGCACAGCCACCCGACCATGTCCGCGTGCCCCAGATTGCCAGCGTCCAACGACGCACACGGGATCAGAAGCGCAGGCTCATCGGCTGACGACTACGCCAGACTGTGACCAGCAACAAAAGGCGAAGGGGACGTGGATGTCCGCACCGATGAGCGACGAGGACCGACAGTACATGCAGCAGATGACGGGCGCAGCTCCCGCTCGTCCGACGCCGACGCACGAGGCACAGGTGCGGACGTTGCTGGGATGGATCACTCTGTTCACGGGGATCGTGGCAGCAGCGACGGTGGCGAACTTCATCGCGTCGTTGGTGATCGGCCTCCAGGCAGCTCGTCCGTTCTGATCGACGACCAGACTCCGGACAATGGCGAGCGGCCCGTCGGCCGCCCGCCTTGATCAATACGTCCTAGGGATGGTCGTCCCCGGAACGCCTCCTCCGGTAAAAACGGATCGCTCGGCGGCGAGTACGAGAAGCGCTGTGAGCACGGATGAGAACATCCCGGCGGCCAATGGAGGCCACATCACGCGCCACTACCCGCGGACGATATACGCGATGCGGTTGAGGCCGCGAGACAGTTGTTGCGGGACGAGCGGGCCTGTTTCGATCCCCGTCAAGGCCTCCGATCGGTCGACCGACACGGTCTGTCGGGAGGCGGTCGCTCAGCGCTGCAGGAAGGCCAGGACGGCGAGGACGCGGCGGTGATCGTCGCCCGAGTCCTCGAGGCCGAGCTTCTGGAAGATCGCGGTGACGTTCTTCTCGACGGCTCCGACTCCGATGACCAGACGGCCGGCGATGGCGGCGTTCGTGCGGCCCTCGGCCATCAGCTCCAGGACCTCCCGCTCGCGCGGCGTGAGCCTGGTCAGTGGGTCTGTTCGCCGAGTCAGCAGTTCACGGACGACCTGGGGGTCGAGAACGGTACCGCCCGCGGCGACACGGGTGATGGCGTCGCGGAGTTCGTCCAAGGAGGCGATGCGGTCCTTGAGCAGGTAGCCGGTGCCGCCCTCGCCCCCGGCCAGGAGCTCCTGGGCGTAGGTGCCCGCGACGTACTGCGAGAGCAGCAATACGGACACGTCGGGGTGTTCACGGCGGATGCGCAGGGCCGCCCGGACGCCCTCGTCCCGGTAGGTGGGTGGCATGCGCACGTCGAGAACGACGACGTCGGGCATGAGGTCCGGGAGTGACTCCATCAGGGTGTCGGCGTCGCCGAACGCACCGACGGTGTCGAAGCCGGCCTCGTCGAAGAGGCGGATGAGACCCTCCCGGAGAAGGACGGAGTCGTCCGCGACGACGACACGCAGGGGTCGGGAATCGCTCGGCACATGTCCAGCCTAGGGCCGCATCAACCGGCGTCAGGCGAGCGGGATGCGCGCCCCGATGCGCGTGGGACCGCCGGTAGGGCTGTCGACCACCAGTTCGCCGCGCAGGCCGTGCACCCGCTCCTCCAGTCCGCGCAGGCCATGGCCCTCCACCAGGGTGGCGCCGCCGTGGCCGTTGTCGGTGAGCCAGACGTTCAGCCAGTGGGCGCCGGCCGCATCCACCGTCTGTTCGAGGAACAGGCGGGCGGAATGAGCACCGGAGTGCTTGGCGAGGTTCGTGGCGAGCTCGGCGAGGACGTAGTAGGCGTTGCGCTCGATCTCGGGGCTGAACCGCTCCCCCGCCTGCAACGACGACTCCACCGCGAGCGGGATGGGACTCCGCGCGGCGAGCGACTCGGCCGCGGCGACGAGGCCCCGGTCTTGGAGAAGCGGCGGAGCGAACCCGCGGGACAGCCCTCGCAGTTCCTCCAGGGTGTCGCCCGCCTGCTGCCTGGCCTCGGCGAGCAGTGTCGCAGCGGCCGCGGGGTCGTCGGTGAGCTTCCGCTCGGCGGCGGCGATATCCATCTGCAGGCGGATGAGGCGCTGCTGCGGGCCGTCGTGCAGGTCACGCTCGAGACGGCGCAGCGCCTGGTCCTCCGCGGCGACGGCGGCGCCGCGCGACGACGACAGGTCCGCGACCTCACGCTGCAGCGCCTCTGACGGCCAGGCGCCGAGCATCCCGCGGGCCACCCCTTCGTGCAGCAGGGTGAGACCGCGCGTGATGAAGGGCAGCGTGGCGGCGAACAGGACACCCGCGGTCAGGTACAGGATGCGGTCGCCGGCGGTCGGATCGAACGTGGAGTGCGTACGGAAAACGGCATCGACGATGGCCCGGGACAGGAAGAATTCGCGGTCGCCCTGCGGAATGAACGGCGCCCAGATCCAGGCGGTCAGACCGCCCAGCGAGACGGACAGCCAGACGACGGTCACCGTCCACGACACGATGCTGAGGATCGGGTTGATCAGCATCCCGTGCAGCAGATACAGCCAATAGTGCCCGTTCGCGAACGGCCCGAAGATGGTGCGCCAGAAGGTGCGCGGGGTTCCCGGGCGCTCCCAGACCGGACGCGCGATGGCCGGCCTCCGCGCCCACTCGAGACGGGTGAGCTCGACCATGCCGAATCCGCGAGCGGTGTAGAAGGCGGCGACGACGATGAAGAAGCCGACGTAGATGACGATGGTGCCGACGCCCGTCCAGAACAGCGACATGAGCACCGACATGCCGATGATCGCGATCGGCATCGTCAGGAGGAGGAAGCCGAGCTCCCACGGAACCCCGCGCCAGAGCGCGCCATAGCCGGCGCGGCGGGCGGATGGTGCGGGAGGGGTCACAGCATCCAGCGTGGCAGAGTGCGGGCCGCGCGAAGGCTCCGACTGTGAAGACTGGGGAGAATCGGACGGTTGTGGAGAAACGGGCATGGTCTCAGAGGACATGTCTCCAGCCTCCCGGGATGCTGTCGCCCGGCCCATCCCGCGTCCCTCCCGAACCTCCCGGGGGTTAACCCGACCCCAGTTAGTGCAGCCTTGGCTTCGTTGCGGAATTCCGGGGGCTGAGTAGCGTTGAGCCAGGCAGAAGAAAGGACGCATCTATGACGGACATTGCTGCAACCCAGAGTGTTTCCAACCCGGACGTGGCGGCCGGGGTCGCGCAGTTCCTGAGCCCGGTTGTCATCGATCTGACCGCAATCGTGGTCAACGGCAAGCAGGCGCACTGGCACGTGCGCGGCGCGAACTTCATCGGTGTCCACGAGCTGCTCGACACGATCGTGGCCCACGCGCAGGAGTGGGCGGACCTGGCCGCCGAGCGGATCGTCGCCCTCGGCCTCCCGGTGGATGCGCGGCTCGGCACGGTCGCCGCGAAGACCACGACCGCCGAGCTCACCGCCGGCTTCCGGCCGTCGGACGAGACGATCGCCGAGGTCATCGCACAGCTGGACGCGGCTCTCGCGGGCGTGAACACGGCCGTGCGGGAGCTCGCCGAGCTCGATCAGACCAGTCAGGACGTCGCCATCGAGATCGCCCGCGGGCTCGACAAGGACCGCTGGTTCCTGTTCGCGCACATCAGCGAGTAGGCGCCGCTCCGCCGAAAGGGCCGTCCGCAGGAGCGGGCGGCCCTTTCGCATGCCGCAGCCCGCGGGCCGTACTGCGGGTCAGCGGAGCGTGTCGTGCGTGAAGCGGCCCACGAGGAGGGTGGCCGCGACAGGCAGTTCCCGGAGGGCATCCGGCGTTGCGGACACCGGGTCGCGGTCCAGCACGACCAGGTCGGCCGGCTCCCCCGCCGCCACGACCGATCGCACCGAGGAGGCGAGAGCCACCTCGACCGACACGCATTGCTCGGGATGCCATGGCGCCCGTCCGTCGCGCGTGCGGCCGACCGCCGAGGCGATCGCCGCCCACGGGTCGAGCGGTGCGACAGGCGCATCCGACCCGAAGGCCAGGCGTGCGCCGGCCGCGTGGAGGTCCGCCAGCGGGAAGGCACGAGCGGTTCGCCCCTCCCAGAGCCTGTCGGCCACATCCCGGTCGTCCATGGCGTGCTCCGGCTGCACACTCGCGACCACGCCGAGCCGGGCGAATCGCGGGATGTCGGACTCACCGATCAGCTGCGCGTGCTCGATGCGGCCGCCGGCACCGATCGCCTCGAAGGCATCGAGAGCGCGCCGGTTGGCCTCGTCCCCGATGGCGTGGACCGCCGGCTCGAGTCCGTGCCCCACCGCGAATCGCATCCTCTCGACCAGTTCGCCCGGCGAGAGGTTGGCGACTCCCGTGCCGCCATCCGGGTAGGGGCGCGAGCACAGAGCGGTGCGGGTGTTGAGGGAGCCGTCGGAGATGACCTTGAACGGGCCGACCGAGAGCAGTCCCCCGGTCTCCGCCACGACGTCACCGGTGCGGAGGCCGAGTTGCGCCGCCCGCTCGAGGTGGTCGCTGTAGATGCCGAACTCGACCCGGAGGCCGTCGGCGCCACCCGCGATGCGCCGCGTCCAGACGTCCAGGTTCCAGCCGTACTCGAGGTCGACGACTCCGACGACACCCCGCGTCGCGGCCACCCGGGCCGCGTCCCTCGCCCAGCGGTCGAGGGTCCCCTCATCGGCGGCCGTGAGCAGGGTGGTGACCGCGAAGCTGGCGTCCTCGCGCAGCACGGCCTCGGTCGTACCCGGAGCGAAGCGGTGGGCCGCGGCCGAGTTCAGCCACGAGCAATGGAGGTCGCTGGCAATCAGCACGACGGGACGGTCGGCGGCAGCATCCAGAAGCTCCCGGGTGGGGACATCGGCCCACAGCGCGTCGTGGAAGCCGAAGCCCACGATCACGTCCTCATCGGGCGAATCTGCTGCGCGGCCGCGGACCAGGGCCGCCGCCTCGGCAGCGGAGGAGGCATGCGAGACGTCGAGGCGGCGCGCGGTCTGGGCCCACTGCGTGAAATGGACGTGCTGGTCCCAGAGCCTGGGCAGCAACCAACGGCCGTCGAGAGGGATGCGCTCCACGCCCGCGCCGGCGGGCGCCGTAGCCGCGGGGACGACTGCGGCGATCCGATCGCCGTCGATCACCACATCCACGAGTTCGGCCCGATCCGGGATCCGCCGGTCACCCGTTGCACGGCCATCCAGGCGTCCGAGACCCGCCGGGATCCGCGCCCCCGCGAGGATCAGCGTCATCGCACGCTGCGCCTCCGGTCGTGGACGAGTCGCATCTCACGCAGCAGCCCCGCGCTGGCGTACGGCCCGTCGCCGGCGAGCTCGGACATGATCGAGTCGACGATGTGGTCCGGGCGGTTCTGGCTCATCTTCTGCTTGGCGACGACGCGTGTGGGCGTCAGCCGGAGGCCGACCGTGCCGGAGACGATGCGCTCGGCGTACTGCGCGTCCTGCAGCGTGCCGCGCATGCGGCGCGGCGAGGGCAGCTCGTCCTCGAAGTGGTCGACCAGCCGTGCCAGGACATCCAGGTTCTCTTCATCGCTGAGCAGCTCGGGGACGCCCGAGAAGTGGGCCGTGACGAAATTCCACGTCGGAACCGCTGGGTTCTCGTCGTACCAGCTCGAAGAGATGTAGCCGTGCGGTCCTTGCACGATGACGAGCAACTCGTGCTCGCCCAGCTCGTGCAGTTGCTCATCCGGGCGGCCGACGTGGCTCAGCAGTGCCAGCTCGTCCCGCGTCTCGTCGAGGATCACGGGATAGTGGGAGTCGACCAGGCCGTTCGCGGTGCTGCTGACGAAGGTGGCCCAGGGATTCTCGCGGACCAGCCGTTTCAGCTCGCCGGGATCGGCCAGCGCGAAGCTCGGGTTCTGTCTCATCGTCTCTCCTACGCCTGATCCACCGGGCACCAGTACAGCTTGCGTGCGCCCAGCTCCTCCATCACGATGTTCGTGCCGCACACCCGGCACGGCAGACCCTCGCGCTTGTACACCCAGTGCCGGTCGTCGCGGCTGGCCATCGCACGTCGGTAGGAGTCGTCGTCGAGGTCGTCCATCGTCATCATCTGCCCGGTCTGGACGCCGATGCGCAGCAGGTGCACCCAGTCGCGCCAGAGCGCACGGACCGTTTCCTCCGGCACCTTCTTACCCGGGGTGTGCGGGTTCTGCCGGGCACGGAACAGGAGTTCGGCACGGTACACGTTGCCGATCCCACTCACCACGCTCTGGTCCATGAGTAACAGGGCGATGGAGGTCGGCTTGCGTCGCACGATCGAGACGAAACGCTCTTCGGCCTGCGGACTGTCGTCGACCTGGGGATCGGGTCCCAGTTTGGCGATCACCGCGTCCACTTCGGCCGGGTCGAGCACCTCACAGGCGGTCGGCCCGCGGAGGTCGGCGACGGCCGTGTCGGTCAGCAGCCGGACCCGCACCTGCCCGATCGGCTCGGGCGGGAAGGTCGTGATCTCCGGCTCGACCTTCTCGGACTCGGCCATGCGGAGCCGGGTCCGGCGCGGGGCCCCGATCGAGTGGAGGGAGTTCTCACCCGCGCTGTCGAGGATCGGCGCCTCGAGAGTGGAGGTGCCGGCCAGGTCGGTGCCGCGCTGGTTGGTCTGCCCCATCCGTCCGTTCGCGCTGGCGATGGTCGGGTCGTTGCTGATGTCGCCCGCGAAATCCCACGCCCCGTACAGCCCGAGGTGGACGCGCAGCCAGAGCCCGTTGTCGAACTCCAGGAACATCTGCTTGCCGACCGCGCGCGCGTCGGTCATGACGTGCCCGTCGATGCGGTTTGCGCCCGCCGCAAAACGGCCCTGCGGCGACGACACCGACACCCGATGACCGACGAAGTTGACGGCGAACTGCTTGGCGATGCGGTGGACGGAGTGACCCTCGGGCATCAGCGATCCAGGTGCTTGCCCGCGATGTCGCCGGTGGCCTCGTACTCCGCGAGCTGTGCGATGCGGCGGACGTGCCGCTCCTCGAACGAGAAGGGCTCGGCGATGAAGGCGTCGATGAAGCCCGTCGCCTCTTCCACCGTGTGCTGCCGGGCGCCGATCGCGATCACGTTCGCGTCGTTGTGCTGGCGGGCGAGCAACGCCGTCGACTCGCTCCAGACGAGGGCGGCGCGGGCGCCACGCACCTTGTTGGCGGCGATCTGCTCGCCGTTTCCGGAGCCGCCGAAGACGATGCCCAGGGCTTCCACCCCCGCCTGCTGGTCGCGGACGACGGCAGCTGCCGCATTGATGCAGAAGGAGGGGTAGTCGTCGATCGGGTCGTACTCGACCGGTCCGTGGTCGATCACCTCGTGGCCGGCCGCCGTCAGATGCTCCTGCAGGTAGGTGCTGAAGTCGAGTCCGGCGTGATCGGTGGCGATGTGGATGCGCATATCCACAGTCTAGAGATGGCCACCGACGGCGTCGGCGCCGGTGGCTAAGGTGGATCGGGTGGACACGATCCACACCATCCACTCGGAAGCCTTCCCACCCTCAAGGAGCAAGCGTTGCCCGGAGAAAACCTCACACGCACCGAAGCACAGGAGCGCGCGTCGCTCGTCCGCACCCGGAGCTACGACGTCAGCCTCGACCTGACGACCGGGCCCGAGACCTTCCGCAGCACCACGACGGTGCGGTTCTCGGCCACGGAGGGTGCGTCGACCTTCATCGACGCGATCACCCGGACCGTCCACTCCGTCACCCTCAACGGTGTGGAGCTCGACCCGGCCGCCGTGAGCGACGGGGTGCGCATCCAGCTCGACGGCCTCAAGGACGAGAACGAGCTGACGGTCGTCGCCGACGCGATCTACACGAACACCGGCGAGGGCCTGCACCGGTTCGTCGACCCGGTCGACGGCGAGGTGTACCTCTACAGCCAGTTCGAGGTGCCGGACTCCCGGCGGATGTTCACGGTGTTCGAGCAGCCGGATCTGAAGGCGGAGTTCACCTTCACCGTCACCGCTCCCGCGCACTGGGCGGTCGTGAGCAACTCCCCCACGCCCGAGCCGCAGGACGCCGGCGATGACAAGAAGGTCTGGTCGTTCGCGCCGACACCCGTCATCTCCTCGTACATCACCGCCCTCATCGCGGGTCCGTACCAGTCGGTCCACAGCCAGCTGACGAGCAGCGACGGCCGCGTCATCCCGCTCGGCGTCTACACGCGGAAGAGCCTGTCGGAGTTCCTCGACGCCGACTACATCTTCGACAAGACGCGCGAGGGGTTCGCCTTCTACGAGGAGCGCTTCGACTACCCGTACCCCTTCGAGAAGTACGACCAGCTCTTCGTTCCCGAGTTCAACGCGGGCGCGATGGAGAACGCCGGCGCCGTGACCTTCACCGAGACCTACGTCTTCCGCTCCAAGGTGACCGACGCCATCAAGGAGCGCCGGGTCGTCACCATCCTCCACGAGCTGGCCCACATGTGGTTCGGCGACCTCGTGACCATGAAGTGGTGGAACGACCTCTGGCTGAACGAGTCGTTCGCCGAGTACGCCTCGACACTCGCCACCGCGGAGGCAACCGAGTGGACGGAGGCGTGGACGACGTTCGCCGCCATGGAGAAGAGCTGGGCGTACCGGCAGGACCAGCTGCCGTCGACGCATCCCATCGTCGCCACGATCAACGATCTGGAGGACGTGCAGGTCAACTTCGACGGCATCACCTACGCCAAGGGCGCCTCGGTGCTCAAGCAGCTCGTCGCCTGGGTCGGCCAGGAGGACTTCCTCGCCGGGGTCGCGCAGTACTTCAAGAAGCACGCGCACGGCAACACCGAGCTCAAGGACCTCCTGGTCGAGCTCGAGGCGACCAGCGGCCGCGACCTCGGCGACTGGTCGACGAAGTGGCTGGAGACCGCGGGCGTCAACACGCTGCGGCCGGAGATCGAGGTGGATGCGGATGGCGTCATCACCTCCTTCGCGGTGCTGCAGTCTGCCGCGGCCGACTATCCGACGATCCGTCCGCACCGGCTCGCGATCGGCCTCTACAACCTGACGACCGAGGACGGAAAGCCGAGCCTCGTCCGCGACGAGCGCCTGGAACTGGATGTGGACGGCAAGCGCACCGAGGTCCCCGGCCTCGCGGGCACGCGCCGCCCGGACCTCGTGCTCATCAACGACGACGACCTCGCCTACGCGAAGATCCGTCTCGACGAGGCCTCTCTGACGGTGGCGATCGAGCACCTGTCCGACATCGAGAGCCCGCTCGCCCGCTCCCTGGTGTGGGGTGCGGCCTGGGATGCGACCCGCGACGCGGAGACGAGCGCGAGCGACTACGTCCGCCTGGTCCTCGGCAACATCGCCTCCGAGACCGAGTCGACGACCATCCGCACCACGCTGAACCAGCTCGTCCTCGCGGCGACCACGTATGTGGCGCCGGAGCGGCAGACCGAGACGGCTCAGGATGCGGCCGACGCGCTCTGGGAGCTGGCCCGGGCCGCCGAGGCGGGCAGCGATGCGCAGTTCCAGTTCGTGAAGTTCTTCGCCGCTCTCGCCTCCACCGACGAGCAGCTCGCGACGATCGCCGCGCTGCGTGACGGCTCGATCACCCTCGACGGACTGACCATCGACACGGACCTCTCGTGGGAGCTGCTCATCGCGCTCGTCGCGGGTGGCGCGGCCGGAACCGCCGATATCGACGCGGCCCTGGAGGCGGACAACACCGCGAACGGCGGCCAGTTCGCGGCTCAAGCGCGGGCGAGCATCCCGACGCTCGAGGGCAAGCAGGCGGCGTGGGACTCGGTGTTCGGTTCGGACAGCCTGCCGAACACGATCGTCCGCTACACCGGCATCGGGTTCCAGCGCGCGAAGGACAAGAACGTGCTCGCGGCCTTCATCGAGCCGTACTTCACGACTCTGCAGGATGTCTGGGCCTCCCGCAGCTACAAGATCGCGGAGTATCTCGTCGGAGGCATGTACCCGGCGCCGCTCGCGAACGATGAGCTGCGCGACGCCACGCGCGCCTGGCTCGACGCCAACCCGGAGCCGGCCGCACTGCGTCGCATGGTGGTCGAGAACCTCGCCGGTGTGGAGCGGGCGCTCGCCGCGCAGCAGCGGGACGCGCAGCTGGTCGGCGTCCAGTAGCCGCATCCTGACGAAGGGTCATCGTGGCCTGAAACCGACCGCATCCCCGGATGGGAGACCCGGCACCAGCCGGCGCCGTCCGGGGATGCGGTCCGTCGTACTGCGGGACGATGTCGCTCGGGGTCTGCGGGCCCTAGTCTCGGAACCATGATCCAACTCGATCACCTCACCAAGCGCTTCGGCTCGAAGACCGCCGTCGACGACATCTCCGTCACCATCCAGCCCGGCAAGGTCACCGGCTTCCTCGGCCCGAACGGCGCCGGGAAGTCCACGACCATGCGCCTGATCATGGGACTCGATCACCCGACCCGCGGGACCGCGCTCATCAACGGCAAGCACTACGCCGACTTCCGCTCCCCCCTCACCGAGGTGGGCGCTCTGCTCGAGGCGAAGGCCGTCCACACCGGCCGGACCGCCTACTCCCATCTCTTGGCCATGGCCGCCACCCATGGCATCCCGAAGCGCCGGGTGCACGAGGTCATCGGCATGACGGGTCTCGACTCGGTGGCCGGCAAGCGCGTCGGCAGCTACTCCCTCGGGATGGGCCAGCGCCTCGGAATCGCGGCGGCCATGCTGGGCGACCCGGCGACGCTCATCCTCGACGAGCCGGTCAACGGCCTCGACCCCGAGGGCGTGCTCTGGGTCCGCCAGTTCGCACGGCACCTCGCCGGACAGGGCCGTACAGTGTTCCTCTCGTCGCATCTGATGAGCGAGATGGCGCAGACCGCCGACCACATCGTCGTCCTCGGCCGCGGTCGCGTGCTCGCGGACGCCCCCGTCGAGACCATCCTCGCCGGCGCCGCCCGCCAGGCCGTGCGCGTGCGCACCCCGCAAGCGGAGGAGCTGGCGCGGGCGGTGTCCAGCCCGGACGTCGCCGTGACCGGGGTCGAGGCGCAGCTCCTCGAGATCACCGGCCTCACTGCCGCGCAGATCGGTGAGACCGCGGCGCGTGAGGGGATCGTGCTGCACGAGCTGACCCCGCTCAGCGCATCGCTCGAAGAGGCGTACCTCGAGCTCACCCAGGACGACGTCGAATACCGCACGGAGATCAGCCGATGAGCACCGCCACATCCACCCCGCCCGCAGCCACGCACGCGCACTCGGCGAACACACGGCTCACGTTCCCGCGCGTCGTCCGCTCGGAATGGATCAAGCTGCGGACGCTCCGCTCGACCTTGTGGACGCTGGTCAGCGCCGTGGTCCTCGTCGTCGGCATCGGCCTGCTCGTCGCCGCCGTCATCCCGAGCCACGAGGACCTTCTCAAACGCGCCCAGGGGCCGGACAGCGCACGCGCCCTGGCAGCGGCAGCCCACTTCGCGACGACCGCAGCGACCGCCGGCCTCACGTTCGCGTCACTCGTCATCGCGGTGCTGGGCGCCCTCGTCATGACCGGGGAGTTCTCCACCGGGATGATCCGCTCCTCCTTCGCCGCGGTGCCGCGGAGATTCCCCTTGTTCGCCGCGAAGACGCTCGTGCTCTTCGTCGTCGCGTTCGTGGTCGGGCTCATCAGCTCCGCCGCATCCTGGGCGGTCGTGGTGCCGATCCTCACCTCCAAGGGCTACACCGGCGACCTGTTCAGCTCGGACACCCTCTGGGCGATCGTCGGCGCCGCCACCTACCTCGGACTGGTGGCCGTCTTCGCGCTCGGAGTCGGCGCGATCCTGAAGTCGACGGCCGGCGGGATCGCCGGGGCGCTCGGCGTCCTGCTGGTGCTTCCCATCATCGCGGGACTGGTCTCCAGTCTGACCAACACGCAGTGGGTCGCCGACGCCGGGCGGTACCTCCTCAGCAACGCCGGCGGCGGGATGGCG
>JBQCCO010000119.1:0-9878 GCA_051962155.1 Leifsonia sp.
GAAGAACTTCAGCGTCTTTTCGACCGCGGCAAGAAAGTCCTCAGCAGATCCGATGTCGTTGACGGCGACCTGCTTGGGTGCCTTGTCGGTCGTTGCGGTTGTCATGTAGTGGGTGCTCCGTAATGGACAGGAATCAGGCCGGTCGCGACGAGTGTTCTGGTTGTTCCGCGAACGGCAGGCGGATAGGGATGTCAGACAAGTGACGTTCTAGTCTACCCGGCGGCGGATGCGTGCAGCAACCCGCGCGCGGTGAGGATGTCCCGCAGTGCCGGTTCGAGCTCGGGGTACGCGAACTCGTAGCCGGCATCGACCAGCCGCTCGGGGACGACCCAGCGGCTCTTCAACACGAGTTCGGTCTCGGTGCGGATCGCCGCGGCGCCGAGTTCGAGCATCCACCGGTGGGTCGGGAGCCCGGCGCGGCGGCGCAGCAGTCGTCGCAGCGTCGCCATCAGCGTGCGGTTGTCGGTGGGATGCGGCGCGGCGACGTTCACGGCGCCGTCGAGATCGGGCCGGCCGCGCAGGAACTCGATCGCGCCGAGGACGTCGGCGATGTGCACCCAGCTGAAGCGCTGCCGGCCGCCGTGCGCCCGGTACTCGTGAAAGGTGCCGGAGTTGCGGCGGGCCCTCGTCGCGAACCACGGGCCGTCGACCTGCGGACCGCCGAGGCCGAACCGCACGAGGTTGACCAACGGCGTCAAAGCACTCCCGTCGCCCAGGACGATGGCCATGCGGAGGGCCACCCGGCGGGTGGCCGGGAGGTCGCCGTCGAACAGCTCGTGCTCCCAGGCCTTCGCGACCTCCACCGAGAAGCCCGTGCCGAGCTCCCCCGTGGACTCCGTCATGGGCCGGTCCTCGGCATGGCGGTAGATGGTCGCGGTGGAGGCATTGAACCAGACCGGTGGTGGGGCGTCGCTGCCGGCGATCGCCTCCCGGACCGCCCGCGTGGTCTCCCGCCGCGAGCGGAAGATCTCGGCACGGTTCGCGTCGCCGTAGCGGCAGTTCACGCTCTTCCCGGCGAGATTGATCACCGCCGCCGCGCCGGTGACGGCCGCGCGCAGCGCGGCCGCATCGCCCCAGCGAACGTCCGGACCGGTTCTGCCCACCAGCAGCACCTCGGCACCGGCGGCGCGATAGTGCTGCTCCAGATATCTCCCGACGAAACCGGATGCCCCGGTGATGACGATGCGCTCGCTCACTCCGACCGCTCCCCCTGTTCTGCGTAGTCCTGCTCTGCTTCGCGCTGCTCCGTGTCGCGCGGTCCTGTGATCTCGTAGCGGAACCGGCCGCTGTACTGATAGATCCGGCCGATCCCGGGGGCGGTCACCGCGATCGACACGAGCTGCCGTTCGGTCTGCTCGTCCCATCGCTCGGTCAGCACCACCACCGGCGCGATGAGCGGTGGGATGCGCAGCCGCGCGCGGCCGACGAGCAGCCACACCGCGTTCGACCTCAACCGCAGCCCACCGCCACGCACTCTCGCAGAGAACCGCGCCTCGACGAGGAACGGGACCCCGAGCCTGTCGACGAGCGCGCCGTCCTCCACCCGGATCTCGTCGATCATCGCAGCCGGGCGACCGCGAAGGTGGAACATGCGGATCGCCGCGACGGCAGGTGCGCCATCCGCCACGACCGGCCGGTTCTCCACGGTGAACGGCACCGCCCGCCCCCACACCGGGAACATCACGTGGGCGTTACCGAGGACTGCGAGCACCGGCCACAGCCAGCGCCGCGGCGTCCCGACACGGTCGAACACGCCGCTCCCCTGCCCGACCGCGCCGACCGGGATGGCGTCGAAGTACGCCTGCAGCCGCGGATGCAGGTCGTCGAACGCCGCCCCCAGGGCGGCGCGGTACGGGGAGGTCGTCACGAAGGGGATGCGGGCGCTCAGTCGAGCAGCGCAGCCTTCAGCGTGTCGAGGCCGACGCCGCCGATGTCGAGGGCCTTCTTGTGGAAGGCCTTGATGTCGAAGGACGCACCGGCACGTCGCGCGTACTCGTCCCGCAGCTGCTCCCAGATGCGCTGACCGATCTTGTACGACGGAGCCTGGCCCGGCCACCCGAGGTAGCGGTTCACCTCGAAGCGCACGAAGCTGTCGTTCATGTTGACGTTCTCGCGGAGGAAGGGGTAGGCGTCCTCGCCGGTCCACGGCCGTGAGCCGTCGGGCAGCGGCTTCTCGAGGTGCACGCCGATGTCGAGCACCACGCGCGCGGCGCGCATCCGCTGGCCATCGAGCATCCCCAGCCGGTCGGCCGGGTCGTCCAGGTAGCCGAGCTGCTCCATGAGGCGCTCGGCGTACAAGGCCCATCCCTCGGCGTGGCCGGAGGTGCCCGCGATCCGGCGCCAGGAGTTGAGCTGCGCCTTGTTGTAGGTCGCCTGCGCGATCTGCAGGTGGTGACCGGGGACGCCCTCGTGGTAGACGGTCGTCAGCTCGCGCCAGGTGTCGAACTCGGTGACCCCTTCCGGGACGCTCCACCACATCCGTCCCGCGCGTGCGAAGTCGTCGCTGGGACCGGTGTAGTAGATGCCGCCCTCCTGCGTCGGCGCGATCATGCACTCGAGGCGGCGGATCTCGGCCGGGATGTCGAAGTGCGACTTCCCGAGTTCCTCGATCGCCCGGTCGCTGGTCTCCTGCATCCAGCGCTGAAGGGCGTCGGTGCCGTGCAGCTTGCGGGAGGCGTCGCCGTCGAGGAACTCGATGGCCTCGAGCACCGTCGCGTCCGGATTGATCTCCCGCGCGATCGACTCCTGCTCGGCCCGCATCCGGGCGAGCTCCTCGATCCCCCACTCGTAGGTCTCGTCGAGGTCGACCGTGGCACCGAGGAATCCGCGCGATGCGAGCGCGTACAGCTCGCGGCCGACGGCATCCTTCTCGGGCGCGTGGGGTGCGAGCTCGGTCTCCAGGAACTCGGCGAGGCGGGCGTACGCCTCTGCCGACTCCCGCGCGCCGGCGGCAAGATCACGGTTCAGCGCTTCGGGCAGCTCGCCCTCCAGCGGCTTGGCGTCACCGGTGAACTCGAAGAAGAATCCGGTGTCGGCCACCTGCTTGCGGGCCTGCGTGAGCACCTCACGGACCTGCCGGATCGCCGGGGCGTTCCCGGCTGCGATGCCGCTACGCAGGGTCTCGATGTAGCCGTCCATCGCGGCCGGGAGGTTGTGGAGCCGCTTCGCGACGTTGGCCCAGTCGTCTTCGGTGTCCGTCGGCACGATGTCGAAGATGTCGCGCAGCTCCTGCGCCGGAGAGGCGATCACGTTGAGGTCGCGCTGAGCGAACCCGGCTTCGTGCTTCTCGATGGTGAGCTGCAGCTCGCGAGACAGGTCCATCCGGGTGATGCGGTCGATCTCGTCGACCGGTTCGGCCGCCTGGATGCGGGAGAGCGCCTCCTTCACCTTCGCGATGGCGTGCTCGGCCCCGGCCGGCGAGTAATCGGCATACTCGCCTTCGCGGCCCGGTCGCCCCAGCCACACATGGAATTCGGGGTACAGCTCGAGTTGGGTGTCCACCCACTGCTCGGCGATCGTGTCGACCGGGGTGGGTTCGCGCTTCTGATCGTTGGTCATGATCCGACCCTATCGAGCACGGCCCAGCGGGAACACGAGGAATGGGGATCTGTGGACAACCTCCACCTGTGGGCCAGTCCGCCTCAGTGTGCGGCGGCGTCCCAGTTGGAGCCTCGACCGACCTGAACATCCAGGGGGACCCGGAGATCGACCGCGCCGGCCATGCGCGCGCGGACGATCGCCTCAAGCGCATCCCATTCGCCGGAGGCGACCTCGAAGATGAGCTCGTCGTGAACCTGCAGCAGCATCCGGGATTCGAGCTTCTGATCGATCATGTCGCCGGCGATCCCCAGCATGGCGACCTTCATGATGTCGGCCGCCGAACCCTGGATCGGCGCGTTGAGCGCCTGGCGCTCGGCGTTCTCCCGGAGGACCCGGTTGGTCGATGTCAGGTCGGCGAACGGACGGCGGCGGCCGAAGATCGTCTCGGTGAAGCCGTCGACCCGCGCCTGCTCGACGACATTGCGCAGGTAGTCGCGAACCGCGCCGAACCGCTCGAAGTAGTCGGACATGAGCTGTCGCGCCTCGGAGGTCTCGATGCGCAGCTGCTTGGACAGGCCGAACGCGCTGAGGCCGTAGGCCAGCCCGTAGGACATCGCCTTCACCTTCGTACGCATCGCCGGGGTCACCTGGGCCGGGTCCACTCCGAAGACACGAGAGCCGACGAAACGGTGCAGGTCTTCGCCCGCGTTGAACGCCTCGATCAACCCGGGGTCCCCGGAAAGGTGCGCCATGATCCGCATCTCGATCTGCGAGTAGTCCGCCGTGAGCAGCGTCTCGAAGCCTTCTCCGTGGCGGAACGCGGAACGGATCTCGCGCCCCTCCTCGGTGCGGATCGGGATGTTCTGGAGGTTCGGGTCGTTGGACGAGATGCGGCCGGTGCTCGTGCCGGTCTGGTCGTACGTGGTGTGGATGCGCCCGTCGGACTCCACGGATCGCTCCAGCGTCTCGACGATCTGCTTCAGCTTCGTCGCGTCGCGGTGCTGGAGCAGCAGTCCGAGGAAGGGATGCGGGTTCTTCTCCTGCAGGTCGGCGAGCGAGCCGGCATCGGTCGAATAGCCGGTCTTCGTCGCGCGGGTCTTCGGCATCCCGAGCTCCTCGAAGAGCACCTGCTGGAGCTGCTTCGGCGACCCGAGATTGATCTCGTGGCCGATCTGCGCGTACGCCTGCGCGGCGAAGTCGTTGGCCTTGTCCGTGAGCTCGCCACGCAACCGGGCGAGAACCTCGGTGTCGAGCGTGACGCCGCTCAGCTCCATCTCGGCCAGCACCGCGACGAGCGGCAGCTCGATGTCGTCGAGCACGGCGCGCGTGCCCTCGTCGAGCGCGATCATCTGGCCCTCGGCGACGCGACGGATGTACCACGCCTCGGTCGCCGGGCTGACGGCGTCGTTGATCGGCACGAGCTGGTTGGGGTCCGAGACCGGAAGCGTCTCGCCGAGCACCTCGTAGACCTGCTCCGCGAGCGACTGCGGCGCGGCTCCCGGCTTCACCAGCCACGACGCGATCCGGGTGTCGAACGCCAGCCCGTCCACGATGAAGCCGGCGCGGCTCAGGGCTTTGAACTGCGGCTTCGCGTGGAAGAAGTACTTCGGCGCGCTGCTCGCGAGCCAGTGCTCCAACGCTCCCTGCACCGTCGCCGCCGCATCCTTGCGCGGGGGCGTCCACGGCACGTAGACGGTCTCATCCGCTGCGGCGAGGCCGAAACCGCTGATCCCCGCGGGCCCGAGCTCGAGCTGCACCGCGATGGCCGTACCTTCGGCCGAGGCTGTGGACAGCCAGCTCGCGAGCTCCTCCTCCGTCAGCGACCGGACGGCCGGAGCGCTGACCGCTCCGGCGTCGCCCACCTCGGCGACGGACAGAGCGCCGTCGAGCATCCCCTCCTCGGCCGCCGTCTTCATGAGACGCTCGAGCAGGGTCTTGAACTGAAGCCGCGCGAAGATGTCGCGCAACGCGTTCTCGTTGAGCGGCTTGCGCTGAAGATCCGTGAGGCTGATCGGCAGCTCCACGTCGTCGAGGAGCTTGTTGAGCCGGCGATTGCGGAGGGCGTTCTCCTTCTGCTCGCGCAGCTTCTGACCCACGACGCCCGTGATCTCGTCAGCGTGCGCGACGATGTTGTCGACCGTGCCGTACTGCTGCACCCATTTCACGGCCGTCTTCTCGCCGACCTTGTCGATCCCGATCAGGTTGTCGCTCGTCTCGCCGACGAGGGCCGCGATCTCGGGATACTGGTGCGGTTCGATGCCGTAGCGCTCGATCACCGCCGCCCGGTCGTAGACCTTGAGCTCGGAGACTCCGCGGACGTTCGGATAGAGCAGTGTGACATCCTCGTTCACGAGCTGGATGGTGTCGCGATCGCCCGAGACGAGCAGGACCCGGTACCCCTCTTCGACGCCGCGCCGGGCGAGGGTGGCGAGGATGTCGTCGGCCTCGTAGTCCTCCTTGGCGATGGTCGTCACGTTCATCGCATGGAGCGCCTCTTCGAGCAGCGGGACCTGCCCGGCGAACTCGGAGGGGGTCTCATTCCGGGTGCCCTTGTACTCGGGATACTCGCGCGTCCGGAAGGAGTAACGCGAGATGTCGAAGGCCACCGCCAGGTGCGTCGGCTTCTGCTGCTGGAGCAGGTTGATGAACATCGCGATGAAGCCGTGGATGGCGTTCGTGTGCTGACCCTCGCGGTTCACGAAGCTGTCGACCGGGAGGGCGTAGAAGGCCCGGAAAGCGAGCGAATGGCCGTCGATGACGAGAAGGGTAGGCTTTTCGGAGTCTGACACCAGGACAGCCTACAAGCGGCCGTTGACAGTCCAGACGACCCGTGGAAAGGCCGAAGATGACCGAGGATGCGCTCTCGTACGTGCAGCAGAGAGGGCTCGGCAGGCTCGCCGAGAAGATGGGCATCGAGATCCTCGAATTCAGCGTCGAGCGCGCCGTGGCACGCATGCCCGTCGAGGGGAACACCCAGCCCGCCGACCTCCTGCACGGAGGCGCCTACGTGGTCCTCGGGGAGTCGCTCGGCTCCATGTCCGCCAACCTCTATGCGGGCGAGGGACGGCTCGCGGTCGGCATCGAGATCAACGCGTCGCACACCCGCTCCGCGACGAGCGGCTACGTCACGGGCGTGTGCACGCCCATCCATCTCGGCCGGACGCTGACCACGCATGAGATCGCGGTGACCGACGACCAGGGGCGCCGCTGCTCCACGATCCGCATCACGAACCTCATCAAGGAGCTGTAGCCCCCGCGCATTCGTCACGAATGTGCCGCTGGCGACGGGATTCCGCGACATTCGTGACGAATGTCGCGCCGCGCTACTTCTTGGGCGCGAGCTGGTCGATGATCGCCTGGGCGACGTCGTGCATCGTGAGGCGGCGGTCCATGGAGGCCTTCTGGATCCAGCGGAACGCCTCCGGCTCCGACAGGCCCATCTTCTCGTTGAGGAGACCCTTGGCGCGGTCGACGAGCTTGCGGGTCTCGAAGCGCTGGACCATGTCGCCGACCTCGGCCTCGAGGGCGATGATCTGCTGGTAGCGGGCGAGGGCGATCTCGATCGCCGGAAGGAGGTCGTTGGGCGTGAACGGCTTGACCACGTAGGCGAGGGCGCCCGCCTCGGTCGCGCGCTCGACGAGCTCTTTCTGGCTGAAGGCCGTCAGCAGCACGACCGGCGCGATGTGATCCTTCGAGAGGCGCTCGGCCGCCGAGATGCCGTCGAGCTGCGGCATCTTCACATCCATGATGACCAGGTCCGGGCGCAGCTCGGTCGCGAGCGCGACCGCCGTCTCGCCGTCTCCGGCCTCGCCGACGACCTCGAAACCGTTGTCGCGCAGGATCTCGACGATGTCGAGGCGGATGAGCGATTCGTCCTCCGCCACGACGACGCGGCGGGGTGCGGTGGGGGTGGTCTCCTGGTCAGTCACGCGTGAAAGCCTACGGTATTCTTCAGGTGTTGTTGTGCGCCGCTGTGGCGGAATGGCAGACGCGGAGCACTCAAAATGCTTTGTCCGGAAGGGCGTGTGGGTTCGAGTCCCACCAGCGGCACGACTTCAGATCCTGGCGCCGACGACGGTCGCGGCGAAGCGCCTGGCCCGCTCGGCGAGGCCCGCGATGCGCTCCTCGACCACCAGGTCCGCGTCGAAGCCGACGTACGACGGCGGAGGGGTCCTCCGCACGTTGGCGCTGCACTCGAACGCGCCGCAGACCAGCGTGCCCACGGTGTCGCCGTTGCGGCCGGCCTGCCCCGCACGTCGCGCGGACCAGAACCAGACGTCGTTGGTGAGGTGCACATCCTGGCACCATCCGCAGATCGTGGGGGCGTGCGACCGCATGGAGGCCTCCGAGGCGCGCAGCGCGATGCCGACCGGGCCCTCCCGCGTCGGGATGACGACGTAGCCGCGCTGCAGCAGCCGCGGGTCGCGCCAGCCGAGGTATTCGCGGCGCGCCCAGTCCACCTCATGGAGACCCGGCGGCAGGGGGAGCTCTTCTGCTTCGCTGCGGGAGCAGTTGACGAACGACTCGCGGATCTGCTGCGGGCTCAGGACCTCCATGCGCACCTCCTCCTCCCATGCTCGCACAGGATGGGCGTGTCACCGCTTGACCCTGCCCCACGGGTCAGGGATTAACGTTCACGCATGACCACGATCGAGAGCGTCACGGACGCCAGCTTCCAGGAGGATGTGCTCGCCGCCCCGGGCATCACCGTCGTCGAGTTCTGGGCGGAGTGGTGCGGCCCCTGCCGGGCGCTCTCCCCCATCCTGCAGCGGCTGCAGGAGGAGCACGCCGACAGCATCCGGATCGTCAAGATCAACGCGGACGAGAACATGCAGAGCACCATCGCCTACAAGGCGCTGGCGCTGCCGGTGATGAAGGTGTTCCGCGACGGCGAGGTCGTGAAGACGATCATCGGCGCCAAGCCCAAGCCCGCGCTGGAGCTGCAGCTCGCGCCGTTCCTCTGAGTTCACCTCCTTCGGGCGGGGTGAAACCGGTCGCCGCCTCAGGTGAGGTGATCGAACGCGCCGCTCACCCAGCCGATGTACCGGTCGGCGGAGCGCAGCACCGCATCCCGCGCATCCCTCGGGATGACGTTGGCGAGGTTTCCGTACAGCCGGTCGAAGGGCCGGTCGCAGACCAGATCGGCGATGCGGCGCACCACGGCGGCCGACAGGGGGATGTCGTTCGGGAAGCTCCGCTGGAACGTCACCCACCGCTGCGACGGACCGGGGAACACGGTGTCGCCGCTCAGCACGACCCCGCGATCCCAGTGGACGATCGCGCTGCCCGGGAAGTGGCCGCCGATGGTCCGCAGCGTCACACCCGGCAGGATCTCGACCTCGCCCATCCACGACTGGATCGCCGGGTCCTCGCGCTGCACCCAGTGGCGGTCGGCGGCGTTGACGAGCACCGGAGGGTCGCCCAGCATGCGCGACCAGCTCACCTGCGCGCCGAACATGTGCGGGTGGCTCGTCGCGATGACGGCGACGCCGCCGAGGTCCTGGACGGCGGCCGCGGCCGCCTCATCCACGTATCCCGTCGGATCCCACAGCAGATTGCCCTCGGGCGTACGCAGCAGCAGGCCCTGCTGGCCGATACCGACCCGCGGCTCGCTGCGCAGCCCGAACAGGTCGGGCTCCAGCTCGGTCACCACGACGTGCTCGCCCTCGCGCTGCAGGCGTTGCAGCGTCGTCCACTCCTGCCCTGTCGGCGGGACGTACTGCCGCTCGTCCTCGCAGATCGGGCACGACGCCGGGGGATGCTCCCCCGAGCCGTCCACGACCGGAACAGTCTCCACCGCGCATGCCGCGCACAGCCACTCCGCCACCCTCCGGACTCTATCGCGACGGAATAGTCTGCGACGAGGACCGATTGGAGTGGATGTGAAACGCATCGGGTTCCTTACCTTCGGGCACTACCAGCCCATCCCCGGCTCCGTCTCGCGCACCGCGGGGGACGCGCTCCGGCAGACCATCGAGCTCGCCGTCGCGGCGGAGGAGCTGGGGGCGGACGGCGCGTTCGTCCGGGTCCACCACTTCGCCCCGCAGCTGGCGTCGCCGTTCCCGCTGCTGGCCGCGATCGGCGCGCGCACGTCCCGCATCGAGATCGGCACAGCGGTCATCGACGCCCGGTACGAGAATCCGCTGTACATGGCCGAGGATGCGGCCGCCGCCGACCTGATCAGCGGAGGGAGGCTGCAGCTCGGCGTGAGCCGCGGCTCACCCGAGACGGCACTGCGCGGCTCCGAGTCGTTCGGGTACGTTCCCGCCGAGGGAGAGTCGGACGCCGACATGGCGCGACGGCACATCGAGCTGTTCCGCGCGGCGATCGCCGGTGCT